>NZ_JAFAVV010000271.1 GCF_019242285.1 Bradyrhizobium sp. | reverse complement strand
CCATGGCTAGCGCATCGCCGCAAGCACGATCGCCCACAGGGCGGCACTGACCGCAACCGCCGCGGCGAGCCGGGACAGAACCGGCATCCGCAGGATCGACCATGGCGCAATTTGAGCGGGATGTGGCACATCCGGCCCGTGCGGATGGGCATGAACATGGGCATGGCCGTGCGGATGGGCATGATCGTGCGATGGAACCATCGCACTGTGTTATATTATAACATTACAGGAGTCCACGATCCGACAATTCAGGGCTTATGGATCGCCATCGCGATCGCGGCCGCGACAAACGGGAACGGAATGGAAACAGCGGCCCGAAACCACACGAACCGCGCCGGCATGAACGGTATCTCCCAGAGCAGCAACCGCTGAAACGCGAACAGCGCCCAGGCGATCACATAGGCCAGCACCTGCGGCGGCCCGCCCCCGGCTTTCAGGGCCACCGCGCCGATCGAGAAGCCGACCACCGGCCCGCCCGGCGTGGCCGCGCCCGCGACCACGGCGGTCGCTACCCCGAGCCAGCCCGAGTCCGGGCCGAGCCAGCCGGTGATGACCTCCTGCGGGATCACGGCGGCGATGTAGCCCGAGCCGATCACACCGAGCGCAATGCGCGGCACGATCCGGATGAAATCGACGCCGCCCTCGCGCAGCGACGTGGTCATCACCATCGGTCCCTTCCGATAGGCGATGAAGCCGACCGCTGCGACCGAGCCCCACAGGATGAGATCGATCAGCAGCGCCGCGCTCATTCGTCCCCGCGCTTCGGATACATCCGGACATAGACGAAGCGTCCGAATGCGCCGGCGAGCACGGGCAGCGGGAGTGAAATCATGATGCGCCAGAGCGTGAAATCGGCGCCCATGATCGGCAGCTCCCAGGCGACTGCGCGGCCATAGCCGACCAGCGTCCAGCTCACGACCATGGAAATGGTGGCGCCGAAATCGGCGCCGACCGCGAGCAGCGCGCTCGCCACCGGATAGGCGGTGAACGGTCCGCCCGGCAGGATCGCGCCGAATGCGCTGCCGATCAGGAGGCCCTTCAGGCCGGATTCCGGCCCGAGCGAGCGCGACACCCTGTCATGCGGCAATATCTCGGAAATGAACGCGCCGAGCAGGCAGCCGGCGAGCACCCGCGGCAGGATGCCGCCGAACAGGCCGAGGTCGTGGGTCAGGATGTCGAGCACGCCAGCAAGCCCGTCGCGGCGCCAGACCAGCGTCGCGCTCACCGCGACCAGCACGCCGATGGTGATCACCGACCAGCCGACGGGCTTGCGGGCACGGCCCGGACGCGGTTCGTCCTCCGCGGCGTCGGAGGATGGCGCCGGGTTGTCCACGGGAGGTTCTGACAAGGGGATTGGCGCGTTGGTTCGAGGGCTCATCCCTGCTTAGTCTTGCAGGCAGGCCGATGCAAACCAAACGACGGCGAGACCCATGCGCTGTCCCTGGAGGGCCATGCGCGGTCAGATCAGGTCAGATAGCGGATCAAGCCGAGACCGGCGAACAGGCCCGCGATCGAGAGCACGACGGATCCCAGCACGTAGAGGGCGGCGAGGCCGAGCGCGCCGCGCTCATAGAGCAGCGCAGTGTCGAGGGAGAACGCGGAGAAGGTGGTGTAGCCACCAAGGATGCCGGTCATCAGGAACAAGCGCCAATGCTGGCTCGCTGTGCCCTTGAAGGCGAGGTAGCCCGCGATCAGGCCCATCACGGTCGAGCCGGTGATGTTGATGACGAAGGTGCCATAGGGAAAACCAATGCCGAACGCTTTTGCGCAGGCCATGTTGATGGCGTGGCGCAGCGCCGCCCCGAGCCCACCGCCGAAGAACACCAGGAGATAAGCCATCGCGCCCTGCCTTGCTCGAAATCACCGGCAAAGGGCTTTTGCCGCAAGCATGCGATGACCGCAAGGAGGACAAAGCAAGCGGAAGGAGCGATGACCCGTGGTCGCCGCTCCTTCCGCAACGATGGTCGTTCCGATCAGGCGACCTTGCCGAACAGCTCGTCGACATAGTCCCAGTTGATGAGATGCTCGACGAAGGCCTTCAGGTAGTCCGGACGGCGGTTGCGGTAGTCGATGTAGTAGGAGTGCTCCCAGACGTCGCAGCCGAGGATCGGGGTCGCGCCGTGCACCAGCGGGTTCTCGCCGTTCGGCGTCTTGGAGATTTCGAGCTTGCCGTTCTTGACCTGGAGCCAGCACCAGCCGGAGCCGAACTGGCCGACGCCGGCCGCGGCGAAATCGGTCTTGAATTTCTCGAAGCCGCCGAGGTCGTCGCTGATCTTCTTCTCCAGCCGGCCCGGCAGCTTGCTGCCGCCACCATTCGGCTTCATCCACTGCCAGAAATGGATGTGGTTGTAGTGCTGGCCGGCATTGTTGAACACCGCGGGGTTCTTGCCGAACGAGCCCTTCACGATCTCCTCCAGGGACTTGCCCTCGAATTCGGTACCCTTGATCGCGTTGTTGCCGTTCGTCACATAGGCTTGGTGGTGCTTGTCGTGATGATATTCCAGCGTTTCCTTCGACATATGGGCCCCGAGGGCGTCATAGGCGTAAGGCAGGGGGGGCAGCGTAAAGGTCATGGGTTTCGTCCGACAATTGTGGGAGACGTTGCTAACGGTGATCCCTTATAGAAGGTTCCAATCGTCTTAAACACCGCATTTTGGCAAAATGAGCGACGCTCGCCGCATGCCACGCACGGCAGCGCTCGGCTCTCATTACGCCGCCATCGCCTTGAGTGCGGTCGCCGCCGTGGCATAGCCGCCGCGGGCGCCATCGATGAAGTGGACGTGGTCGGCGCGCATCGCGGATGGCGTGAAACAGGTCATCATCGCGGCGTCCTGGGCATGCAGGCCGTAGCGCACGACGCCCTGCGACGCTGCCGCGGCAAGCCGCCGCGCGAGCTCGCCTTCCAGCTCGCGCGTGCAGTCGAGGATCATGCGCAGGCCGTCGTCATATTTGCGGAAGTCGGAATTCTCGACCACCTGCTTCAGATACACCTCCGGCACGAAGCGGCCGACCTTGATGCCGAAGCGCATCACCGTATAGGCGAACAGCGAGAAACCGAGGACGGACAGGCGACGCTTGACGAGCGAACCGCCGCGCCTGGCGCGCGCCTCGTAGTCGAGCCCCTGCGGCGGCCAGCGCAGCGGCGGCCCGCCTGACGGCACCGGCCGGCCCGCTTCCGGGCTGCGCTCGACGAGACCGATGACGTCCTCGATCACACTGCGGAAGGAAGCGGGATCGCCGCCGTTGGCCGGCACCACCAGCACTGACAGGATCAGGCCGCGCGAGGCCGGAATTTCCTCGAACCGGCAGGACAGGCCCGAGAGATCCGGCTGCGTGCCTGACGGCGCCGGCTCGACCGCGAATTCGCCGCGCTTCATCGCGGCTTCCGCCCAGCCGAGCCCGCCGCCGGAGAACATGGCGTAGGACAGATTGGCCGACGGGCCGAACCGCGCGACCCGGACATCCGCGCCCCCCGCACGGATCGCACGGACCGGCACCAGCGCCACCCGCATCGGGAGGTCGAGATCCTCCTTCACCCAGGTCGCCGTCGCCGCCAGCGCGTCGCGGGCACGGTCGAGATCGACGGCCGACACCGCGAAGCTCGCGCCGTCGCCGCCGAACACGAACGGAAATTCGCGGCCCGACAACGCATTGGTCACCGCCGCGATCACCGCAGCCCCCGCCATGTTGACCGCCTTGTAGCGCTGGTTCGCAATCGCCCTGGTCGACTCGACGATGTCGGCGACGCCGACGGTCCAGTCGTCCGGCAGCGGCGAATAGAGCGCAGGCTCCATCAGCCGCGCAAAGCCGCGGAATACCTTGATGCCGCCGTAGAACGCGTCACTGCCGCCGGGAGAGGTCATCGGGGGGCTCGTTCGGATTGTCAGCCGCTTGCGAAAGATACGGCTGGTTGCCAGAATCGGGTTCAGGCAACCTATCGAAGCCGTCGATCGAAGGCAAAATTGCGCTATTGCCCGAAAACAGAGTGGATTCAGAGACTTTCGCGCAGAGCCGGGCTGCCTTCCCGTCATCGAAATGCCAGCCGGGCTCTGCTAGCGTGAAGCATGACGCCGGCCGAGCCCACGACGCAGCAGATCACCGCCCATGCGCTCCAGCTCGGTGACCGCATCAACACGGCGGCCTTCGAGGGCGAGGTGCTGTCGAACACGCCGCTGGCGTTGCGTGTCGGCGTGACCGGTACTGCCGTGGTGTTCCGCTATGGCGTGGTCGTGCTGATCGGCCTGACGGCGGATGACGAAGCGGAATTCCTCGAACGATTGCACCCACGCACCTTCGGCAAGCTCACGCCCTACGAGGAGGAGCGGGCCAAGATCCAGATCGCGCGCGAGTCCGACGAGCCGATCCCGCCGGGCGGCCCGATCCCGGTCCGCGAATTGTCGCTGGAGCGGCTGCTGATCGTCGCCGACGCGCTCGCCAAGAGCGTGGTGCTGGCGCGCGACGAGCGGGAGGTCGCCAATGTCGTCGACTCGATCGAGCCGTTCGCGCGCGAGCTGGCGCGCGCCGGCAAGACCACCAAGAGCCGGACCGACATGCTGAAGCTGCTCGGCAGTGCGCTCCTGGTCCAGCACCGCGTCTCCGGCCGCGTCGCAGTCGCAGAGAAGCCGGACGTGCTGTGGGACCGTCCCGATCTCGAGCGGCTCTACGCGCGGCTCGAGGACGAATACGAGCTCAGCGAGCGCGTCGACACGCTGAACCGGAAGCTCGAGGTCATCTCGGATACGGCCACCACGCTGTCCGACATCATCGACGCCAAGCGCTCGCTGCGGCTGGAGCTGATCGTGGTGTTCCTGATCGCCTTCGAGATCGTGATCACGTTCTGGGAGGTCTTCACCCGCAACGGGCATTGACGGGCGTCGGGCTTTTCGGCATGGAAGACGCCGCTTCCTGCCACAATCATCGATTGCAATGACAATGCCGCGTCGCGTCGGCGGCGGCTCATTTCCCACACGTGAATTGAAAGGAACGGCATCGTGGCCCTCGCCTACGGATTCATCAAAGGCAAGATCGTCTCGGAGCCCCGGCTGCAGCCGTCGCGGCACGGCAACGAAATCCAGTATCACCTGCATTTCAGGATGCCGATCGACGGCGACGCGTGGGAGGTCGCCGTCAATGTCGGCACCAACGACGCCGACGACCTGCTCAAATACAAGCTCGTGTTCGACTACCGGCATCCGCTGATCCAGACGCTGGCGGCGGCCGAGGCCGGCTCCCATCCGCTGACCGAGCAGGCGCTGCCGGCGCTCGATTATCTGCGCGTCGGCGACCTGCTCGACAACACCGGCAAGTGGCGCGACAGCGACGTGATGGACGGGTCGGACCGGACCGAGCCTGCGGCAACGCTCAGCCGCCTGATAACGAGGGCAAGAAGCGAGAATCGCGACGTCTATGTGTTCGGCCGCTTCTTCACCGATGGCAGCAACGGCATCCACGACGTCCATCTCAATCAGGGCTCGACCGGCCGGTTCATCCATCGCCCCGACGATGATCGCAACGATCACAACGACGTCTGGCAGGACGGCGCCGTGATGGTGGACCTCGGCGAGCCCGAATGGGCGGCCTATTTCTCGGCCTTCGACCAGCAGCTCGTGCCGGCCGACGAGCTCGGCAACCCCCTGCCCGACGCCAAGACGATCTGAGGAGAACAATTTGGACAAGCGGCGAGCTCACATAGGCAGCACAACGCGTTCTCGCGGCATGAATTTGCCCGAGCCTTGCGATCGCATCGCCCTCGAAAGAACAGAGGGCGCAGGGAATGCCGGGTGCTTCAGCCTCACCCATGGCCCCCGTGCAGCAAGAGAGCACGGGGCAGGAACCACAGGTTCAGCCGAAATCACCGGCATTCCCTGCGCGATGGTGTTAACGCTTATGACGTGATCTCCCGGGTGAACGGGCTTTGTTGCCACCCTCACCTTACGGACTCGTCATCCGTCAG
>NZ_JAFAVV010000959.1 GCF_019242285.1 Bradyrhizobium sp. | reverse complement strand
GATCACGCCGGCGATTTCGGTGCTGAGCGCGGTCGAGGGCCTTAAGGTCGACGCTCCAGCCCTCGGCCATCTCGTCGTGCCGCTGACGATCGCCGTCCTGATCGGCTTGTTCTACGTCCAGCACAAGGGAACCAGCTTTGTCGGCGGCGTTTTCGGCCCGGTTATGCTGATATGGTTCCTCGTCGTCGCCGCGTTGGGCGTTCGCGGCATCTTGCTTGCTCCGCAGGTGCTGGCCGCTATCAATCCGTATCACGCTGCACGATTTCTCTTCGAGGCGGGCCCGGAGGTCAGCTTCGCCATGCTCGGCGCGGCTTTCCTCGCCGTCACGGGCGGCGAAGCAATGTACGCGGACATGGGCCATTTCGGCCGGACGCCCATTCGAGCAGCCTGGTTCGCGGTAGTGCTTCCAGCTCTGATGCTCAACTATTTCGGCCAGGGCGGCCTACTGCTCTCTGATCCCAGCGCGCTCGACAATCCATTCTACCAGCTCGCTCCCGGTTGGGCTCATTATCCGTTGGTGGCGTTCGCGACAGCGGCGACGGTGATCGCGTCCCAGGCCATCATTTCCGGCGCGTTTTCGCTGACTCAGTGTCAATCGGCTTCGAAAGTTGACCCCAAATCGGCGTCCAAAATTGACCCCCTTTAAGGCGCGGATGTTGGCCGAGCGCTCGCCCCGGCGCAGCTGGTCGGGGTTGCGCAGCCGGGGCGAGCGCGGTCGGAAGAGTTTTCAGGCGCGGTTTTTGAAGCGCCAGCTCTCGTTGCCGGTCTCGACGATGTCGCAGTGGTGGGTGAGGCGGTCGAGCAAGGCGGTGGTCATTTTGGCGTCGCCGAAAACGCTGGGCCACTCGCCGAAGGCGAGGTTTGTCGTGACGATGATGGAGGTGCGTTCATAGAGGCGGCTGATGAGGTGGAACAGCAACTGACCGCCGCTCTGAGCGAAGGGAAGATAGCCAAGCTCGTCGAGTACGACAAAGTCCATGCGCGTAAGATAATCGGCAAGTCGCCCCTGGCGCGCGGCGCGGGTCTCGGCCTCGAGCCGATTGACAAGGTCGACGGTGTTGAAGAATCGCCCGCGCAAACCGGCGCGGATGCAGTTGCGCGCGATGGCGATTGCCAGATGGGTCTTGCCCGTTCCCGTGCCGCCGACGAGAACGCAGTTGCGCTGCTCGGCGATGAACCGGCCTTCGGCCAGGTCGCGCACCAGCGCTTCGTTGATCGGCGTTCCGGCGAACGCGAAGTCATCGACATCCTTGGCCAGGGGCAGCTTGGCGATCGTCATCTGATACTTGATGGAACGCGCCCTCTTCTCGCTGATCTCCGCTTGCAGCAGATCGCCAACGACACGCTGCGGTTCGTGCTGGCGCTTGATGGCGGTGGTGACGATCTCGTCGAAGGCCGAGCGCATTCCGAACAGCTTGAGCGCTCCCATCATGTCGAGGATATCGGCGCGCTCCATGGGTACATCCTCCTTAGGCTGTCGTATCGGCCGCAATCGGCTATGGGCGCATGCTGCAGGGTCAGCGCTTGCGGCGTCGTGATGGGGAAGGATGGCGCTGGGTCGCGACGCCGCGAGACGATGTTGATGATGACGTCGGCTGAGGAGACGCCCTCGGCCAGGGCTTCGGCGCAGGCGGCCTCGATCGCCGGAAGGCCGTCGCTCAGCACCGTGGCGAGTATCTTCGCCATCTGGCGATCGCCGTCATCCGAGCCCGCCAGCTTGCGGCGGACCCGTTCCAGCGCTTGCGGCAGCACCCAACCCTTGAAGGGCGCTCCGTTGCGCAGCGCCCCGGGCTTTCGGGCAAGCACCGGCACATAATGCCAGGGATCGCAAATCGTCGCGCCGCGTCCGAATGATCTCGCATGCTCGGCGACGATGCGGCCGTCCTGCTTGATGACGATGCGATCGGCGTAAGCTTGTATCTCCACTGGCCGGCCAACGGCGCTGGCGTTGACCGAGTACTTGTTGTTATCGAAACGCACGAGGCAGGTCTTCGAGACAGAGGCCGGCACAGCGTGAAAGCCGTCGAAGCGGCCGACGTAGCGCACCAGATGCGGCCGCTCCGCTTCGAACATCTCCCACACCGTGTGGTTGGGCTGCTCCGGATGGGGATGCGCCTTGGCGTAGGCGATGCAGCGATCGAGGAGCAAGCCGTTCAACTCGTCATAGCTCTTCACCCGTAGCCGCGGCGTGAAGAAGCGTTCGCGCACGAGACCGACCTGGTTCTCAACCTGGCCCTTCTCCCAGCCGGACGCCGGCGTGCAGGCCACCGGCTCGACAAGATGATGCGCGCACATTTGCAGGAAACGCCGGTTATAGCCGCGCTCCTTGCCAACGAAGATGGTGTCGACCGCCGTCTTCATGTTGTCGTAGAGCCCACGCCGGCATGCGCCCTTGAAAAAGGCGAAGGCGCGATCGTGCGCGTCGAAGACCATCTCCTGGCTCTCGCGCGGATAAGCGCGGATGAACATCATGCGGCTATGGCAGAGCCGAACATGCGCCACCTTCACCGTCGACGGAACGCCGCCGATCAGGACGACCTCATGGCTCCAGTCGAACTGGTAGGCTTCCCCCGGCGCAAAAGAGAGCGGCACATAGGCATCGACGTTTGCCGCAGCATGTTCCCGGGCCCATACACGCGCGTAACGACGCACCGCATCGTAGCCACCCTGATAGCCGAGGGCGTGCAACTCCTCGAACACCCGGATCAGAGTCAGTCGTTCTCGCGCCGGCTTCGTCGCATTCAGAGCCAGCAGCTTGTCGAGATCGTCCTGCCAGCGGCCCAACTTCGGGCGTGGCTGCACCTCGCGCTCATACGCAAAAGAGGTCTCGCCAGAGCGCAGGACCTTGCGAACCGTGTTGCGCGAAAGCTTGAGGTCCCGCGCAATCTCCTTGATCGACTTGCCCCTGACGAAGCGCTCACGCCGTATCCGGCCAACCGTCTCCACAACCAACATCCCCGCCGCCCGCCTGCATCGCAAGCCGGCAAGTTTAGGGGGTCAGTTTTGGACGCCGATCACCCCACGACGGGGGTCATTTTTGCAGGCCGAAACACAGCTTGACTGGGACGGTCTGAAGCGGACCGGCGATTCGACCAGGCTTACCTGCATCTCGACAGAACGAAGCCGGCAATGGGCCGCTCGATCGATCGCGAGCCCGCCGAGGCTCAATTTTAGACCGCACCGTCGCGCTTCCAAACAAGTCTGTTTAGGCCGCAGTTACAGGCTCCTAAGCCTTTCGCGCTCAGGATCGCGCAGACCTCCGTTGGCTAGGACGTACGCTCGGCTAGACCGGCTCGCCAGACAACACGCCTGCGGGCTCTTCTTCCTCGATC
>NZ_JAFAVV010000835.1 GCF_019242285.1 Bradyrhizobium sp. | reverse complement strand
ATAGGCCAGGAACGCCGGCCCATTGCGGCCCATCGGCAGCAACAGCGACGCCGGCAATTCGTCGTTCGGCAGCGCGCGGCCGTCCGGATAGGTGACCCCGAGCTGCGAAAGTCTCGCACGCGGCATCTGCATCGTCAGGTCGGCCTGTTCCCACGGGAAATTCGAAGGCGCGCGCACCTCCTCGAGCCACGGTTCGCCGCGCCGCCATTTCAGTCCGGTCGCGATGTAGTTCGCGGTCGAGCCGATCACGTCGGGTGCACTGCTCAAAAGGTTGCGGCGGCCGTCGCCGTCATAATCCACCCCATAGGTGACGTAGTGCGTCGGCAGGAACTGCGTCTGGCCGAGCTCGCCGGCCCAGGAGCCGATCATCTCGTCGGGCGAGAGATCGCCGCGATCGATCACCTTCAGCGCAGCGATGGTCTCGCCCACGAAGCGCTCCGAGCGCCGGCAGTCATAGGCGAGCGACACCAGCGAGCGCAGCACCGGCAGGTTGCCCATGTTGGCGCCGAAGTCGCTTTCCAATCCCCAGAACGAGGCGATCACCGCCGCCGGCACGCCGTATTCCTTTTCGGCCCGCGCGAACGCCGCCGCGTGTGTACGGATGTGCTGCTGGCCGTTCTGCATGCGATAAGGCGCGGCCATGCGGCCGGCGAATTCGGTGAAGAGCTGCCCGAACACGCGCTGGCCGCGGTCGCGGTTGACGATGCCCTGGTCGAAGACGAGATAGGGCGAGGCGTCGGCGATCGCGCCTTGCGACACGCCCGCGGCCGCGGCCTGCTGCTTCAGGCCGGCGAGGAAGCGCTCGAAATTCTCGCCATTGTGACAGGAGGCGGCGCGCGGCAAGGGCGCGGTGGCCGGCCGCGGCGCCACCGCGGGGCGCGTGGGAGGCGGCGCGAACTGCGCCAGTGCGGCCGACGACAGGCTGAACCACGCCACGAGGGCAGTGAAGAAGGCTCGCGGGGACACCAGGGCGCTTCGCATGTCGGTCTCACTCACCAGGGCGATTGGAGTCATTCCAAGGTGATCACCGCATATCCGAACCGGGCCGAAAAGAAAATCAGTCGCGGGCGGCGGCAGGGAAAAAGTCCCGGCGGCGCATCCCCGACGATCGGAACGGGATCGCAGCCATCTCGTTGAGGTCGCGTCATCTCGATTTGAGCGGGAGAACGCGATGGTTCGAAGCTATATCCTCGCGATCGGTATTCTGCTGGCGGCAGCCGGTGCGGTGCACGCCCAGGCAGGCAGTTCCAGCTCCACCTCGGCCAGTTCGGCCGCCAACGTCGAGCTCAATCCCATCTCGGGCAATCCGGTGGCGCCGGCCACGCCGTCGAACAATTCTTCATCGTCGAGCACGACAGCGGCCAGCTCCACGCTGATGAACTTTGGCGCCGTCGGCTCTTCGACGAAGCCGTGCGCGGTGTCGACCGGTTGCGATCCCTTGAGCGTGCCGACCCGAACGCAGGGCGAGCCGGGCTCGACCCTGTCGGGTGCGACGAGCATCGGCGCCGCGGGACCGTCGAGCAACTCCTCCGTGAATCCGCAGACAGCGGTGCAATTGCCCGGCGAGGCACCCAGTGCCTCGACCGCCGAACTGGCCAAGACCGCGCCCGCGGCGCCGGCCCCTTCCGTGCCATCGCCGTCCTGCACCGCGCAGATCCCGACGACGTCGGGGACTTTGGAGGCCGGCACCGTTTTTGGCGGCGCAGCGCCCGGCGGCTGTTGATCGAACCTCCCTCGATGCGGCTAAATGGCTATGGGCCGGCGGCAGCTTCAGGGGAGGCAACATGATCGATCGATGGCCGCGAAGCTCGCGGCGAAATCTGTTGCGCGCGATGATCGGCGGCGCGTCGGCGGGCCTGCTGTGTCCGATCGCGCCCGTCGCGGCCGCGGACAAGATGACCAAGGCGCGGGCGGCCTATCAGGATACGCCGAACGGTATCTATAGCTGCGCCACCTGCACGCTGTTCGAAGCGCCGCATGCCTGCAAGGTGGTGGAAGGCGAGGTCTCCAGCGACGGCTGGTGCACCGCCTTCGCGCTGGCCGATTAGCCTGTGAGGGCGGTGCGCGCCGAAGAAGATGGCCGACAAGTAACTCAGTCGCCGGTGGACGGCGGCGGAAACCTGAGTTTGAATTGAAGGCCTGGCAAGTTGTCCAGCATTTCAATTTGCGCGCCGTGAAGGCGGGCGACGGCGGCAACCAGGCTCAGTCCCAGACCGTTTCCCGGCGTGTAACGGCTGTGTTCGAGGCGATAGAACCGTCGAAACACGTGGTCGTGTTCGCCGGGAGGAATTCCGGGGCCGTCATCCGTGATCGAAATCAGCGGCCCGCCATCGGCGTTTTCGATTGTTACGATAATGTGCCCTGCGCTGCGCCCGTGCTTGATCGCATTGTCGACGAGGTTGGCGATGGCATCGAAGATCAGATCGCGATCGCCCGTCACCAGCACCTCCCGATCGCCGGCGAGGGTCAAGCGCGTCTGATCCTGTTCGGCGGCAGCATCGTACAGCTCCACGACCTCGCCTGCGATTTCGACCATGTTCACCGTACGAAACGCGTCTTTTCGCGCCTTGGTCTCGATTTGCGCAATCCGCATGATGGATGAGAATATCCGCAGGACGGCATCGAGATCGGCGATCGTATCGCCGATCAGCAACTGATCGGCTTTGCCGATGCGTTCGC
>NZ_JAFAVV010000719.1 GCF_019242285.1 Bradyrhizobium sp. | reverse complement strand
GGCGACGACATAGAGCGGCATGGTCGGAAAGCGCGCATGCAGCGCCCGCATCACCCGCGACAGCACCGTGCCGTCGCCGACGCCGGCATCGAACAGCCGGAGCGCCGGCGGCGACGGCTGCAGAGTGGCGAGCTCGAGTGAGATTCGGTTGGCGATCTCGGTCTTCTCGCTGCAGGTCGAGACGAACAGCAGATATTTCTGGCGGTTGTCGAAGAAGCGGAAGCCGGCAGGCGCGATCGGCGTGGGCGCATCGTGGACCGGTCGGGTGGGCGCAGCGGGCGCATGCCCATTGCCCCGCACCGCGCGGTGCTCGCTCAGATAGGCACGGACCTTGTCGAGCGTGCCGGTCGTGATCTTGGCGCCGTCGCGGAGCCGCGACACCAGCTTGCCGTCATTGACCACGAGCCGGCCGAAGGTCGATTCCGCCGTGTTGGTGACACGGCAGAATTCACGGATCTCGTCGAGGATCTGATCCGACGTGCCGCCCGCGCGCGGGCCCTCTTCCATCCGCATGGCGCCTGTTCTCTCCCGCGGTCTCGTCCCTTTTCGGATATCAAGGGGCAGCCGCGAGGGAGCGTCAACCACAAACGGAGTGGGCAAGATTCATGGGCGCGTGCCCACGAGCCGTTTGGCAGTTTCAGGCCGCCTCGCGCGGCGGCCATTCCGGCGGATGCGAGCCGAGCGGCATCGCGGGCCGTGCCCAGAACGCGGGCGTTCTCGACAGCCTTCCCGAGTGGCTGACGCCGTTGAGCGTGCCAAAGCCGGATGGCGTTTCCTCCAGGAACGGCAGTACGGTGTCGCGCGAAAAATCCGGCGCCTTCAGCCCGTCGGTGAGACGGCCGAGATTCCAGAGCCAGCGGCCGGTCTGCGCCAGCGACACCCTGACATGCCAGCTCCCGCCCTCGCGCGCCTGGCGGAGCCTGCCCATCATCGCGCCGAACGCCATCAGGTAACCGGTGGCATGGTCGAGCATCTGCGCCGGCAATTCCTTGGGGCCATCGATGCCGGCAGCGACGCCTTCGGCATGGTTGAAGCCGGTCGAGGTCTGCACCAGCGAGTCGAAACCGCGGCGGTCCGCCCACGGGCCGTCATGGCCATAGGCCGACAGCGTGACATAGACGATGCCGGGCGAGAGTTTTGCGGCCTCTTCCGGCGCAAAGCCGAGCGAAGCGATCGCGCGCGGGCGATAGCCTTGCGCAAAAATGTCGGCGTCCTTCAGCAGTCCGCGCAAGGTCTCGCGTCCCGCTTCGCTCTTGAGCTCGACCGACGTGGAGAGCTTGCCGCGCCCGGTGTCGATGACGAGCCACGGAATGGTCGGCAGGTCGGGGCCGGAGATCAGCATCACGTCGGCGCCATGCGCCGCGAGCGTGCGGCCGGCGACGGGGCCCGCGATCACCCGTGACAGGTCGAGCACACGAAGGCCTGCGAGCGGCCGGTCGCCTGTGGGCCACGGCCGCGGCGCCGCGTCGCCGATCTTCTCGATCGAGACGACAGGCAACTCTGCGAGCGCCTTGGCCTGCGGCAGCGCCGACCATTGGTCGAAACTGCGCATCAGCGACACCACGCCGCCCGCCGCATAGGCCGCGGTCTCGAACGCCGCGCCCTCCCAGTGCATCAGCGCCGCCTGGATCTTCTCCCGCTCCGGCTCGCAATTCAGGGCCTTGCAGACGGCGGCGCGGTGATGCGCAAAATTGGTGTGCAGTCGCACGAAACGGGCGTCGCCGGTGCGGTAGACTCCGGCAGTGGGGTCCCAGGTCGGCGGCGGCGGCTTGCCGGCGACATTGAGATAGCGCTCGGAGCGGCATTCGACGGCGGCGTGCACCATGTCGACCGCCACCTCCTGCGCCTCGCCGCCGCGCATTTTCCAGATCTCGGCCGCGGCCAGGCCCGCTGCTGCCACGGAAACCTGCGCGGCTGCGCCGACGCGGAACGACGACGGCAGTTGCGGCTCGTCGCCGGTGAGCCTGATGGCATCGAGCGCGGATGGCGCGCCACCGGCGAGCTTCCAGAGATCGGCGAGGATATCGCTGGGTGTCTGCACTGTGGAGTCCATCATGGCTGGGGCCTCGCGCTGCGCTCGATCATATCGCGTCTTATCCCGATTTCGACAGTCTTGAGGGTATGCATCTGCGTTCTCGCGGCATGACCTGCCCGAGGCTTGCAAAGCAAACGCCCTCGAAGAAGCAGAGGGCGCAGGGAATGCCGGGTGCTTCAGCCTCACCCATGGCCCCCGTGCAACGAAAAGCACGGGGCAGGAACCACAGGTTTAGCCGAAATCACCGGCATTCCCTGCGCGATGGTGTTAACGCTTATTATCCGTGCTCTCCTCGGGGAACGGGCTTTCTTGCCCCCGTCGCCCGTGTGATGCGAAGCATCATCACGCGCTTGGCGCCCGCGTCGCGGCGTCAGGACCACACGATTTCGCCGTCCGCGCCGGCGCTGCTCGTCTCGCCGCGCCGCCGCGTCCATCGCATTCCGCCTCCAACGTTCGTGACGACGCGTACGTCCCTCTGCAAGGAAACGGAACGGGCGCATTGTACTTCTGATTTTACGAATCAGGCAAGTGAATTGTTTCTCGAAAGAGGGCTTGACAGGTTTTGACGAGAGCTGCCCGTCGGGCAAATCACCGGTGCCTGTGACCCAGGGCAGGCCTTTGCGATCGAGTTGCCGGCGTCCGCATTCAGCTCTTTCCGGACAGGCTCGAGGC
This sequence comes from Bradyrhizobium sp., assembly GCF_019242285.1. Classification (GTDB taxonomy): domain Bacteria; phylum Pseudomonadota; class Alphaproteobacteria; order Rhizobiales; family Xanthobacteraceae; genus Bradyrhizobium. The sequence goes on along the minus strand of NZ_JAFAVV010000719.1, from coordinate 1,960 downwards.
ATGGCCGGACCAAGCTTCCGTTGGACCGAGGGGCCGTCACCGATATTCTACGGTCGGGTCAACTGCGTTCAGACCTCTCGCATTTTGCCGCCAGATTTGCGAGCTGATGTGTGGCACCAACCACCAAACCGTTTTGGCCTTGCTAGGCGACCCACCGCCGACAAGGTCGCGTGGGGTCCGCTTGGGATCAGACAGGCGACATGGCGTAGCCCTGACGGTTTTCGCCGTCGGGCCAGGTCTCGCCATCGTACTTCGGCAGCTTGTCATACTCGCTGCGATCCCCAAATGCCTGACGGCACATCGCGTCGATACGGGCACGAGCCACACGGTTTAGGCGCGGGCTCAGGAGCGCTCATTTCTTGCTCCGATCGCTTGAAAACGAAGGTAACGATCGCCGTGAGAACAAGGACCAGCACGAGTATGCTGGCGCGAGCGAACACCGACGAAACCCGATCCATCGCTTCAACTGTAAGCAGTGTCAATGCGGTGATCAGTGCAAAAATATAGCTATGGACCTAGTCATTCATCCCTCCTTGATCCACTCTTCTATCGTGGCACAAGCCCCTCGTTGGTCGCGGGCTGAAATTTCTCATGCCGAGCAAATCTGGTCGGCACCACCTCGGACAGCCGACCTAGCGAAGCCGGACGACTTTTCTCTGTCGGGCCAAAAGCGGCTGTTGCATACCGTCTCTTGAACTGGAAGGAGAGGCCGCCCTGCAAACGGCATCTCCTTCGTACGGGAAGGCGATGATGGATGAGAGATGTCGTCAAGATCTGATGAACGAGAGCAGGTCGGGGTTGAGGACATCCGCATGCGTTGTCAGCATGCCATGGGAGTAGCCCGGGTAGGTCTTCAGCGACCCGTTCTTGAGCAGGTCGACCGCACGCGGCACGGTACTTTTGAAGGGGACGATTTGATCGGCCTCGCCATGCATAATCAGCACCGGCACGGTGATCTTCTTGAGATCTTCGGTGTAATCTTCCAACCAGGAGCCGACAGTCGCGTAGTGAGCCAGGGCGCCACCGGCCATGCCCTGACGCCACCAGTTCGCAATGATCGCCTCCGAAGGCTTGGCCCCGTCGAGGTTGTAACCGTAGAACGGGTTCTCCGGGACGAACCGATAGAACTGCGACCGGTTGCCCAGCATGCCCGCACGAACCCCCTCGAACCACTCCAGCGCCTGACCGGACGGGTTTTCCTCGCTCCGATACATGTTCGGCGTCAAGGAAGCGACCAGTACTGCCTTCGCGACGCGCTCCTGGTGGCGCGCGACATAGCGAGCCACCTCACCGCAACCTGTGGAGTGACCGATGTGGATCGCGTCGCGCAAGTCGAGGTGCTTGGTCAGGTCCGCGAGGTCGGCAACCCAGGTGTCCATGTCGTTGCCGGTGCCGGGCTGGTCGGACCGTCCGTGCCCACGACGGTCATGCGCGATGACGCGGAAGCCCTGCTGCAGGAAGAACATCATCTGGGCATCCCAGTCGTCTGCTGTCAGCGGCCAACCGTGGCTGAAGACGATCGGCTGACCTGATCCCCAATCCTTGTAGAAGATGCTTACACCGTCTGTAGTCGTGATCGTCGACATCGAGTCGCTCCATCTGCGCTGTTAGATCTTTGTTGAAAAGTTTGCGGACGGGGGTCTAAAAAAGCAGGCAGGCCCAAGCTGATCAGGCCACAGATCGCGCCCCCTGGCTTTCCAGAAGACACGATGTTCAGCGGCCTCGCCGGCGAGCCTTTGCCGTGGTAACACCCGATCGCCGACGCGTTATCGCCGGATCCGGCGCGGCGCTATTCGTCGCTCCTGCGCATTCGCGCGCGTTTCCCGCTAAATGAGGGACGCCACTCTCGATCGCGCTGCAGAATTGTCGAGGCCGTACTGAATTGCGACCACGCCGTGCCTATCGGCCTGGAGTGCTGGGATCACTTTGCTGAAGACGATACTATGCTTCGGCGAAGACA
>NZ_JAFAVV010000576.1 GCF_019242285.1 Bradyrhizobium sp. | reverse complement strand
ACGGCGACCTGCTCGATGGCTATGTCGTCGACCACGCCGACGCCGATAGGGTCGGCACTGTCGGCGCGCGGGTCACGATCGCCAGAACCCTGATGACGAGCCTGCATGACCGGGAGACGCTGGCGCGCGTGACGCTCGATGCGGCGGATGCGTTGGCCTCGCTGCAATGAGCGACATCTGGGCGGGCATTCCGGTCAAGGAGTTCGATGGCGCCAAGCATCGGCTGTCGGGCCTGCTGTCGCCGCCGGAACGTCGGTGTCTCGCCGAGACCATGCTGACGGACGTGCTCGACGCAGTTGCCGGCTCTCGTCTTCTGGCCGGCGTGATGATCGTCACGCTCGATCCGCATGCGACGGGTCTTGGCGACAAGCTCGGTGCGCGGATCGTGACCGAGGGCGCGCGGGACGGACACACCGGGAGCGTGAACACTGGCCGCCGGATTCTCGCGCGTGAAGGACGTGGCGGCATGATCACGCTGCCCGGCGACATTCCAGCCATCCGCGCCGGCGAGATCGACGCGGTGCTGTCGGCGCATCTCGCCGCGCCCTCGTTCACGATCTCTCCGGCGCATGACGATCTCGGATCCAATGCGGTAGTCTGCTCGCCGCCGGAATCGGTGCCGCTTCGCTTCGGCGACAACAGCTACTTCCCGCACCTCGGCGCTGCGCGCCGTCAGGGCATCGAGCCGACCATGATCCGCCAGCCGGGAATCGCTGTCGATATCGACCATCCCATCGATCTGGCACTCTTCCTGCGCCTGCCGCAATCGGCGGGCACGCGCACCCGCGCGCTGCTCGACGAGCTTGGCGTGCCCGCGCGGCTGGCCGGGCGGGGCGTCGCCTAGTGCTTCTGGGGAGGCTTTGACCGGTTGTCCGAGCCGACTACCTTGCAAACACCGAGCTCAAGCTCTCCTCTTGGCCACCTGATCCAGCGCCCGCCCCATGGACTCGCACATGTCGTTGATCTGCGCCGCCGTGATGATCAGTGGCGGACAGAAGCACACCGCTTCGCCGATGTTGCGCGTGATCACGCCGGCCTCGAGGGCGGCGTCGGCAACGGCGAGCGCGGCGTCGCCCGGCTTGGCATCCGTCCACGGCTTGATCTCCAGGGCGCCGATCAGGCCGATGCCGCGCGATGAATGCACGACGGGGTGTTTGGCAAGCTCCGCCAGTCCCGACAGGAACGTATCCTGCAGGCCCGCGACGTGGCCGACCAGATCGCGCTCCTGAATGATCTTCAGATTTTCCAGGCCGACCGCGGTCGCGACGGGATGACCAGACGCCGTGTAACCGTGGCCGAATGAGCCGATGCGGTCGGATTCGTCGGCGATCGGCTGATAGAAGCGGTCATTCATGAGGATCGCCGACAGCGGCATGTAGGACGAGGTGATCTGTTTCGACACGACCAGCACATCCGGCCTGATGTTGAACGTCTCGCAGGCGAACATCTTGCCGGTGCGGCCAAATCCGCAAATCACCTCATCGGCCACCAGCAGGATGTCGTATTTGTCGAGGATGGCCTGAACCCCCTCCCAATAGCCGACGGGCGGCATCAGCACACCGCCTGCCCCCATCACCGGTTCGCCCCAGAACGCCGCGATGGTTTCCGGACCTTCCTTCAGGATCAGGCTTTCGAGATCCTGCAGCATCCGTGCGGTGAACGCGGCTTCACTTTCGCCCGCCTTGGCGAAGTGCACATAGGACGGACATGAGGTGTGAATCATGCGATCGAGCGGGAGATCGAAGCTCTCGTGGTTGCGTGGCAGGCCGGTGATCGATCCGGCGGCGATGGTCACGCCGTGATAGCCCTTGAGGCGGCCGATGATCTTCTTCTTGTCCCGTTTGCCGAGCGCGTTGGAGCGGTACCACACCATCTTGGCGGCGAGGTCGTTGGCCTCCGAACCGGACGAGGTGAAGTGCACCTTCGACATCGGCACCGGGGCGATCTTGATCAGCATCTCGGCGAGATCGATCGACGGCCCATGAGTCCTGAAGCCGAAGGTGTGGTAATAAGGCAGCTTCTCCATCTGCGCCTTGGCGACGGCTGCCAGCCGCTTCTCGCCGAAACCCAGCGCCACCGACCATAGACCGGCCATGGCCTCGATATAGCGCTTGCCATTGTTGTCGGTGACGTAAATCCCGTCGCCGCTTTCGATCACGAGGCCGCCGGTCTTCTCGTAGGCGCGAAGGTTGACGTTCGGGTGCATCTGATAGGCAATGTCCCGTCCCTCCACCGAATTCGGCATGATCGTCACGAAACTTCTCCGTTGTTCTGGGTCGGGCGGGCTCGGCCGCATGGGATGGAGACCGGCAAGGCGCGGCTCAAGCTGTATCACCCCGCTCCGCCTTCCCCAACTGCTTCGAGGGCGTGGCACCCGTGCGAATTTACGGCCTGCGCATGTCCGCCTGTGGCCGACTTGCGGCGCTGCGGTCGTTTGGCAGCAGAGGTGCTAACCGGCCGCCGCCTTCCTGCGCGGCGGTGTTTGCACGACCGGCGCCAGGTCCGCTGCGGTCATGGAGGCCGCTCGGCGCTCTTCTGCCACCTGCCGGTAGAGCGTGTCGCGTTGCATCGGCTCGCGGCCGGTCGATCGGATGAGCGCTTCCATCGCCTGCGGCGGCAACTCCTGGCCATGCTGGGTGCCGGCGGCGCGCGAGATGCTCTCGTTCATCAGCGTGCCGCCGAGATCGTTGGCGCCGGACCTCAGGCAGACCGCGGCGCCCGCCGGCCCCATCTTCACCCAGGAGGTCTGGATGTTTGATATCAGCGGATGCAGCGCCAGCCGCGCGACCGAATGCATGAGCACGGCTTCGCGGAACGTCGGGCCGGGGCGCGCCATGCCGAGGCGGTACATCGGCGCCTCCATGTGGACGAAGGGCAGCGGCACGAACTCGGTGAAGCCGCCGGTTTCCGCCTGCAAATCGCGCAGCGCGAGGAGATGTTTTGCCCATGAATGCGAGGTTTCGACATGCCCATACATGATGGTCGAGGTGGTGCGCAGTCCCATCTGATGGGCGGCGCGCTGCACGTCGAGCCACTGGTTGGCGTTGATCTTGTCGGGGCAGATGATGGTGCGGATCTCATCGTCGAGGATCTCGGCCGCCGTTCCGGGCAGGGTGCCGAGACCGGCCGCCTTCAGCTTTGCAAGGAATGCGGGGATCGGCAGTCCGAGCGTGGCTGCACCTTGCGTCACCTCCAGCGCCGAGAAGGCGTGGATATGCATCCCGGGCACGGCCGCCTTGATCGCCCGGCAGATCGCCTCATAGGTGGCACCGGTGTAGTCGGGATGGATGCCGCCTTGCAGGCACACTTCCGTTGCTCCGCGATCCCACGCCTCGATCGCGCGACGGATGATTTCCTCGATGGCGAGATCATAGGGTGAGCCGCGCAGATCCTCGTGGGTGCGGCCTTTCGAGAACGCGCAAAACTTGCATTTGAAATAGCAGATGTTGGTGTAATTGATGTTGCGGTTCACGACGTAGCGCACGACGTCGCCACTGACCGCGCGTCGCAGCGCGTCGGCGGCCTGCGCGACGTGCCGGTAGTCGGCGTCGCGCGCCGCGAACAGGCGCACGATGTCATCAGCGGCGAGCCGTTCGCCCGATGTGGCACGCTCGACGATTCCGGCGATGCGAGCGTCGGCGCCGCGGGCGAGCACCAGCGGCGCCGGCGGCGGCTCGGTATTGCCCGGTGCCCAGCCATCGTCGCGCGCAAGACCTTCGGCGTCGCTCATGCGCCGCACGCGCCTCGCGATGTCGGGAGCCAGCCATTTGTCGGCGGCGCGCGCGTAGGCGGGATAGACGGGCAGGCGGTTCACCAGCAGCTTGCCGGTATCCGCGCTCTTGCGGGCGAGCTCGGCGATGGTGGGCCACGGCGCTTCGGGGTTCACGTGATCGGGCGTGACCGGCGAGATGCCGCCCCAGTCGTTGAGCCCCGCGTCGACCAGCTTCTGATAGACGCCGGGCGACAGATTTGGCGGCGCCTGGATGTTCATGTCGGCCCCGAGAACGAGACGCGCCGTCGCGATGGTCCACAACAGGTCGTCGAGATCGGGCTCCTCGGAATGGGCGAGCCTGGTGTCCGGCTTGGCGCGGAAATTCTGGATGATGACTTCCTGGATATGTCCATGGTCGGCATGCAGATGCCGAATCGCCTCCAGCGCTTCGATCCGCTCATCGCGTGTCTCGCCAATCCCGATCAGGATGCCGGTCGTGAACGGAACCCTCAACTCGCCGGCCAGACGCAGGGTTTCCAGCCTGACGGCAGGATGCTTGTCGGGAGAACCATAGTGAACGCCGCCCTGGCTGCAGAGCCGCTCGCTGGTGGACTCCAGCATGATGCCCTGGCTCGCCGTCACCTCGCGCAGGCCGGCGATCTCCTCGCGCGTCATCACGCCGGGATTGGCATGCGGCAGCAATCCGGTCTCGCGGGCTACAAGCGCGCACATCGCGGTCAGATAGGAGATCGTCGTGTCGTGGCCGAGCGCCTTCAATGCGTCGCGCGCGGCCTGATATCGCAGCTCGGGCTTGTCGCCCAACGTGAACAGAGCCTCGGTGCAGCCCGCGGCGGCGCCCGCTCGCGCGATGGCGAGCACCTCGTCGGGCGAGAGGTAGAGGGGTTTTCCCGCACGCGGCGTCTTCGCGAACGTACAGTAGTGACAGACGTCGCGGCAGAGCTTGGTGAGAGGAATAAAGACCTTGCGCGAATAGGACAGC
>NZ_JAFAVV010000090.1 GCF_019242285.1 Bradyrhizobium sp. | reverse complement strand
CGACAATCGTGATTAAGGGCCTTGCGGCTGGCTCGATCCTAAACGTGGGTCGGGCTTTGGTAGCCGGCGGCTGGCAGTTGATGCCCGCCGAGCTGCGCGAGGTGATGGTGCAACCACCTCAAGATTTTGCCGGTACGATGGACGTGGAGCTTGAGTTGCGCCTCGCCAACTTCACCGTAGCCGATCGCAAGACGCTACGCCTTGAATGGGCAGCACCCCCAGTAAACCAACCAACAATATCTGCCTTCGTTGTCCGACACCTGGACTCAGACGAGATCGCGGCCCTGCTCAAACGGGGAGAGGGTTTTATTGCGAATGGTGATCTCGCTTCGGCGCGATTGGTGCTTCAGCGCGCTGCGGAAGCCGGAGACGCGCAAGCGGCATTGTCACTAGCCGGAACCTACGATCCGATCGCATTGGAGAAGCTCGGGTTCCAGGGTCCAAAACCGGACATTGAGAAGGCCCGAACTTGGTACCAACGGGCACAGGAACTGGGATCAAGGGCGGCGTCCGCACGACTGCAGTTGCTCGCGGGCTCGATCAAATGAGGCGATGAATGGGCGTGCGACGGAACGTCTGTTCGCGGCGGCTGTGCGGGCGCGTGATGAAGACTTCTGGGAACATAGACAGAGTGCTTGTGTAAGGGGTTATCATGGCCTTCAATATCGGGCGGCTTTTCGCAATCGCCACGATGATCGTGTCATTTCTCGGGGCGGGCTGGGCGGCCGAGACCGAAGTGGACCCCAGTACCGTCAGCGATGGGCTCAAAGCGATCTTTCGCTACGGGAACCAGACCCGCGAAACCGCTGCTCGCCTCAATTCCAACACGGTTACTTTGATTTCCGGCACGATCGGAGGAACCTACGTGCAGATTGGGGCTGATCTCGAATCGGTCCTGGACGATGGCGAAAACCTGCGGATCCTCTCCATTGTCGGGCGCGGCTCGGTTCAGAGCGTCGCCGACATTCTGTATATCAAGGGAGTCGATCTTGGAATAGTCCGCTCTGATACGCTCGACTATCTCGAGAAAAAGGGTATCGCCAATAATATCAAAGGGCAGTTTACCTATATCACTAAGCTGTACAATGAGGAGGTGCACGTCGTGGCGCCAAAGAGCGTCCACAGCCTCGCGGATCTGGAGGGCAAAAAGGTATCAATTGATCTGCCAAACGCCGGCACGTTCGTTACTGCGATCGCCATTTTCGAGCGCCTCGGAATCCATCCGGATTTCGCTTACATCGAGCAGCGCATCGCTTACGACAAACTATCAAAAGGCGAGCTTGATGCCGTCGTTGCCGTGCAGGGTCAACCCTCGAAAGCTACTACGCAAATTAAGGATCCGAATCTGCACCTTGTTCCAATCGAATATACAAAATCACTGCAAGGAGATTATCTACCCGCACAGTTGACGTCCGATAACTATCCAAATCTCGTCGCCAAAGGCGAACTTGTCGATACAGTCGCGGTGCCGGCTGTGCTGGCTGCATACAATTGGCAGAGTAGCACGGAACGCTACCGCAGGCTTGCGCACTTTGTTGACGCTTTCTTCGGCAAAATCGGCCAGCTGCAACAACCACCATTCCATCCGAAATGGAAGGAAGTGGCGCTCAACGCGGCTTTGCCTGGATGGGTTCGTTTCCGGCCCGCACAGGAGTGGCTCGACCGCAACAGCAACGCGAGGACTACAAGCGAGGTCCGCAACAGCTTCGAACAGTTCCTGAGCCAGAGTCAGACGAGCTCCCCTGGGCACGATCGATCGGAAGATCGCGAAACCTTGTTCCGTCAGTTCCTGGAATGGCAGAAGATACATCCCGTTACACGTTGACCATAGGACGAGGTCTCGCCATCCGGAACTCTGGCTAGCGACGCTTCGGTCACCTTCCAAACGACTACAAATGAGATCGCTCACGGACGCATAATGAGTTCACTAGCTCACATCAAAATTTGGAGGCGTATCGCTGCCGGGACGGCTGGGTAAGTTCCTGGAAGCACTTGTCTAGTCCTCTGGAGTACAAAACAATCAATAACCCCGAACGGTTTTGTACAGGCATCAACTGCAGGAGGACGTGTCCGTGCGGACAGACGATGTCGAGCGCAAATTAGAGGCGATTCTTGCGGCTTGGATATGCGGTACTTTTCTGGCCACCGACAGCAACCTCCGCATCCCGGCGGCCGAAGCGACTTGACTGAGATACTTTCCGATGCGCCGAACAATGCCTGGGCGCGTTACCTGCTGGGTATTATAAAAATTTTTACAAACCGTGCGGGCCAGGGCATTGCCGATTGCGAGAACGCGTTAGCGCTGGATCGGAATCTAGCCGCTGCTCACAGATACATCGCTATGGCTAAACATTTTATCAATCGCGGCGAACAAACCCTAGCATCGCTTCGACCCAATCGTCGTGAAAATGCCCGCGCCTGGACGACGGGTCCGGGTTTCACTCAGCCGACAACCGGCGTCAACGAACAGGCGGTGGGGCGGTTTCATCGCGCCGTCAACACCAGACCAAATCTTCCATTTGGCCGCCGACATGCGGCACCGCTGTCAGCTCGGAGTAGAACTCATCCGGTCGACCGGATTGTGCCCGGGCCGCAAGAACGAAGGCGTTTTCGGCGCGAAAAATTGTCCGTGGCCGGCCGCTACATGCTCGAGGATCGCCGCGAATTCCCCTGCCGGACGATCGATATCAGCTTGGGCG
>NZ_JAFAVV010000912.1 GCF_019242285.1 Bradyrhizobium sp. | reverse complement strand
TTCTCGTAGAGCTGCTTCATGGCATCCAGCGTCCGCGTCGGCTCGTAGCCGTCGTCGGCCGTGTAGAGCTTGATCAGCCGGCCGTTGATGCCGCCGGTATCGTTCGCCTTGGCGAAGGCGGACTCGATGCCGAGCTTGAACATGCGGCCGTTCTCCTTCACGGCGCCGGTGTAGGGGATCACCATGCCCATGCGGATCTCGCGATCGGTGATGCCGTGCGGCAGCGCGCCCGGCAGCGCCTGGGTGGGCGCCACGGCCGCCTGGGCCGCCGTCGGCGCGATGGCTTCGGCGAGTGTGGACGACGGAGGCGGCGCCACGCCGATCGATTGCTCGAGGTCGGCGAGCTGGCGGTCCGCCGATCGGCAATCGAGCTTGCCGCTCGTCACCGAGCCGCGGCCGTCGGAGACGTGGCGGTCGAACAGCCGCGAGACGTCGTCTCGTTCGGCGTCGGTGGAGGACGCCTCCCGGATCACCGCCTGGAACTTGTCGATGATCACCTGGACCCTGGGCCGCGCGATGTTCTGGCAGGCGAGCGCCGAGCCGATGATGGGTCCGACACGGCCCGCGAGATCGCGGACGATGCTCAGATTGTCGCCAGCAGCCGTGCTCGCGTCGCCGACGAGCAGTGCTCCGAACAGAGGGATCACCCAGCGAGCGGTAAGGTACGAACTCCGTTGCCGGGTCGAGTTGAAGCGTTGGATGGACATGGTTCTCTACCGTCCTTGTTGCTGTTTCTTCCTGTTGCGCGATACCGGTCTGGTTCGGGTCGATGGCCGCCGCGCGATGCTACGCAGTGGCCCCAGTGTTGTTGTTATTGGCCTTGCGATCCGATCGTCGGCGGGCTGTGTACGCGGGCCTCGCCGGCTGGAGACGTCCGAACGGGCGCCAGCCGGGAAGCGCAGACGAGCGACGGTCGTGACATAGGGCTATTGGCACGAAGCCGGCCCTTTTACGGGGCCGGCTTCGCAGGGATCATTCGAGATCGATGGATTGGTAGACGCCGTTCTGGTCCAGCATCGTTCCCCAGACCTTGTGCGAGGCCTGGTGCTCGCCGCGGCCGAAGTTCAGCGGTGTGCCGAGACCGAGGTCGAGATTCTTGGTCGCTTCCATGATGTCGACCAGCTTCTCGGTATCGAGCTGCGGGCCGCACCGCCTGAGCGCGTCGATCAGCACGTTCGTCGCCACGAAGCCCTCGAGCGAGATGTAGTCGGGCTTCTCGCCGGGGAAGTACTTCTGCAGCGCGTTCTTGTAGTCGAGCACGATGCTGGAATAACCCGACACCGCGGGCACCGCCTGGGTGACGATGACGTTCTCGGTGAATCTCGGTCCGAGCATCGTCAATTCATCGGCGAGCGACGACGGACCCACGGCGGAGACGCTGGTGTAGATCATGCCGGGGAATAGGTCGTGACTCTTCTCGATGAACTTCGCCACCGGGCGATAGGTCCCGACCGTCACGACGGCGCGGATCGGCACCTTCTGCAGCCGGAGCGTATTGATGGCATCGTCCACGTCGACCGTGTTGCGCTGGTAGGTCAGCTTCAGGACGTTGTCGCTGATGCCGAGCGCGCGATAGGCCCGGGTGACGCCGTTGTAGCCCGAATCGCCATAGGCGTCGTTCTGTCCGAACACCGCGATCTGCCGCGGTGGAATCTTGCGTATCTTCAGCAGGTAGCGCACCGCCTGATCGGCTTCCTCCACGTAGCTTGGCTTGTAGTTGAAGACGTAGCGGTCGGGCGGATCGTTGCGAACGACGGGGGCGCCGGTATGCGGCGCGTAGAACAGCGCGTGATGCTCCAGCGCGTAAGGCGCGGCGATCGCCGCCGTCGGCGTGCCCTGGTTGCCGATGAAGCCGAACACGTTGTCCTTCTCGTAGAGTTGCTTCATGCCCGCGAGCGTCCGCGACGGGTCGTAGCCGTCGTCATAGGCGATCAGCTTGAGCAGACGGCCGTTGACGCCGCCCGAATCGTTCGCCTTTCCGAACGCGGCCTCGATGCCCATCTTGAGCTGTCGGCCGTTCTCCTTCGCCGCGCCGGACAGCGCGACCACGGTGCCGAAGCGGATCTCGCGGTCCGTCACGCCGTGTACATTGGCCGGCGGCAGGGCCTGGGTCGGCGCGGTCGCGGCCTGCGCCGTCGGGGGCGCGATGGCGTCGGCGATCGAAGGCGAGTAGGACGACACGCCGATCGACTGCTCGATCTCGGCGAGCTGGCGGTCGGCCGACCGGCAGTCGACCTTTCCGTTCATCACCGAGCCGCGCCCGTCGGAGACGTAGCGGTCGAACAGCCGCGAAACATCGTCGCGTTCGGCGTCGTTGGACGCGGTCTGCTGGATCACCGTCTGGAACTTGTCGATGATCACCTGGACGCGGGGGCGCGCGATGTTCTGGCAGGCCAGCGCCGAGCCGATGATCGGCCCGAGGCGGCTCGCGAGGTCGCGCACGATGGAGATGTTGTCGCCTGCGGCCGTGCTCGCATTGCCGATGAGCAGGGCGCCGAATAGGGGGATCGCCCAGCGGGCGTTGGCATGGAAGCTTCGCCGCCGGGGTGGTTCAGGACGCTGATGCATTACATTACCGCTTCTGTTGTTGTTGTTCGCTATTGAGCGGTTCCTGCCGGGTTCGTTTTTTGCCGCCACTGCATGAATTGCTGCAGCAGTCTGGGATCGGATTGCTTGTCGGCGGCAGGCTGGGCCTGGGCCTGGTCGGTCGACGCCAACAGCGACTGGAATTCGGCGATCGCCGGCTTGGCGTCCTCGCTCGGCGGACGCTGCGACAGCGCGGCCGAGAACTGCTGCATGGTCGTCGACAGCGAGCTCGAACTGGACGGCTCGGGCTGCCGCGACGACGGGATCATGATGACGAAGAACAGCGCGACCGCGGCCGAGACGCCGATGGCCGCGGCGAGCCGTCCGGCGACTCCGAACATCGCGCCGCGCCGGTCGAGATCGCGCTCCAGCGTCTGCGAGCTGAGCATCACCTGCGGATCGAGGGGACGGCGGAGCGATTCATAGACCGCGCTCTCGAGCTGCGAATCCTGGGGACCGCTCGGCTGGATCGCGCGACCGACGGGCTCGGCCCGCTTGTCCTGCGCCGGCCGTGTCTCCTCGACCGCGGCCAGCCGCGATGCCGGCCGTTCGCGCAAGCGCCGGGGCGCATAGTGCAACGGATCGTGCGGGCCGATCTGCTCTGATTCATTTCCACTCATACGCTACTCCTCCGATTTCCTGCGATTTCCTGCTGTTGCACGCGGTTTGCATTCCTTCGAACGTGCGATGTGCCAAAGGCTCAAGGCGGAGCGGTCCCGCCAGCGGAGACGGCCGCGCTCATTCGTGATGAAGGAAGAAAACGTCGATCGCTGGGCGCGGCGGAAGCCCGTGACGTCATTTGCGTCGGGCTTGAAGCGGAGCCGAGATGTCGCACTGTCATCAACGACCACATTAGGCTACTCGTACCGACCCCAGCGTTTGCACCGCCAAAGCGCGACGCAAAAGTTACCTCACCCCGGCGACGCCTGTGCTCGTCACCGCGATGTGATGCAGCGGCGTCGCGACTATATTAGGTTCGAATCAGGGCAGAACTGCGTTGAGTTTGGGGCCGAGGGGGTAACCCCTTAAGGTTTCGTAAATGCCGGGGTTTTTTGGCGCGATTTCTGAAGGCATTAACTGCGCGTTAACCAAGACCGCCGACTTTTAACCATTCGATAACAAAGGCGAGTCGAAACATGATGGATTCCAGCGCCGAACCGCCACGCCAGCTGATGCGGCTGCGCGGGCGCTCCTATGTTGCATTCGTTTTTTCTCCGGTCGTACCGATCATTGGTTGGCTCAAGGAGATCGACGCAACGATCGCGCGCTCTCCCGGTTTCTTCGTCGGCAAGCCCGTCGTCCTCGACCTGTCGGCGCTCGATCTCAGCCAGTCCGCCATCACCCACCTCATCAAGAGCGTCGAGCAGCGCCAGATTCGCATTCTCGGCATCGAGGGCGTCGATGCCGCCCTGATCGGCGAGGACATGCCGCCGCTGTTGACCGGAGGGCGCCATTGCTACCTGCCGCACGCGCCCGAGAAGCGCGAGGCCAAGCCGCAGAAGACCTCGCTGCTGCTCGACACGCCGGTGCGCTCAGGCCAGTCGGTCAATTTCATCGAGGGCGACGTCACGGTGCTGGGCTCGGTCGGCTCGGGCGCGGAGATCGTGGCCGGCGGCTCCATTCACGTCTACGGCGCGCTGCGCGGCCGCGCGATGGCCGGCGTCAACGGCAACGGCTCGGCGCGCATCTATTGCCAGAAGATCGAGGCCGAGCTGATCGCCATCGACGGCTACTACCAGACGGCGGACGAGATCGACGTGGATCTGCGCGGCAAGCCGGCGCAGGCCTGGCTCGACGGCAAGATCATGCGGGTCACCCCGCTGAACTGAATTTCAAATCGCAAGAGATCCCCAAGAGGAGGCTAGAATGGCGAAAGTGCTCGTTGTGACGTCCGGCAAGGGCGGAGTCGGTAAAACCACCACTACCGCGTCGATCGGCGCGGCGCTCGCGCAGGCGGGACAGAAGGTGGTGGTCGTCGATTTCGACGTCGGCCTGCGCAATCTCGACCTGGTGATGGGGGCGGAGCGGCGCGTCGTGTTCGACCTCATCAACGTCGTGCAGGGCATCGCCAAGCTGCCGCAGGCGCTGATCCGCGACAAGCGGCTGGAGAACCTTTGGCTGTTGCCGGCGTCGCAGACCAAGGACAAGGACGCGCTGACCGAGGAGGGCGTGGGACGCATCATCGGCGAGCTGCGCGAGAACTGCGACTGGGTGCTGTGCGACAGCCCGGCCGGCATCGAGCGCGGCGCCATGCTCGCGATGCGCCATGCCGACGAGGCGGTCATCGTCACCAATCCCGAGGTCTCCTCGGTGCGCGATTCCGATCGCATCATCGGCATGCTCGATTCCAAGACCGTGCGGGCCGAAAAGGGCGAGCGGGTCGAGAAGCACATCCTGATCACCCGCTACGATCCGGCGCGCGCCGCGCGCGGCGAGATGCTCACCATCGACGACATCCTGGAGATCCTCGCGACCCCGCTGCTCGGCATCATCCCGGAAAGCCAGGACGTGCTGCGCGCCTCCAATGTCGGCTGCCCGGTCACGCTGAACAGCCCCTCGAGCGCGCCGGCCCGGGCCTATCTCGATGCGACGCGGCGGCTGCTCGGCGAGACGCTGCCGATGATCGTGCCGGCCGGCCGCAAGGGACTGATGGACCTGCTGCGCGGACGGAGGGCTGCATGAGCATGCTGCGGTTCTTCAACAGGACTCCTGCTCCGGAGCCGGCCCCCACGGCGCCGATCGCGCGGGAGCGGCTGCAGATCCTGCTCGCCCATGAGCGGGGAGCGCGGGGCCAGCCCGACCTCCTGATGCAGTTGCGCGAGGAGATCCTCCAGGTCGTGTCGCGTCATGTCACGCTCGATCCGGACAAGGTCATCGTGCGGATGGAACGCGGCAAGATGGTCTCGACGCTCGAGGTCGACATCGAGGTGCCGAGCGGCATCGAAGGGAAATTCGCCGCGGCGAGCTGAAAATCGGTGATGCAGTGAGTTAGTCTTGCGTAAGCTCCGATCTCCAGGGATACTGGGAAGGACATCGGGGCGGATCAATGGGTGCGCGGCCTTCACTTCCCCTGACCGGCGGGTGCGCCTGCGGCGCGATCCGCTATGAAGTGACAACGTTTCCGCTGCTGCTCTACACCTGCCATTGCACCGACTGCCAGACGAGGTCCGGCAGCGCCTTTGCCCTCAACATGCCGGTCGAGACCAGCGGGCTGCGCTTCGTGACGGGCGAGCCGAAGGGCTGGCATCATCGCTCGCCGAGCGGCGCCGAGGTTGCCTCCTGGTTCTGCGAGGTCTGTGGGACACGGCTCTACGGTTCGCGCCGGAGCCGGCCGGAGACGGTGAACATACGAGCTGGCACGCTCGACGACACCAAATGGCTCGAACCGATCGCGCATTTCTACGGCCGAAGCGCGCAAACCTGGGTGCAACCGGCGCCGGGCGCCGAATGCCACGAGATCGGCCCCTCCGATTTCGGCCCGCTCGCCGCGAAATGGCGCGCGCTCTGGCCGGAGTTTTTTCCGGGGAGCCGCTAACTTTTTACGGCGTCACGAGATCGGTAGGGGTGGGCTAAGCGAAGCGTGCCCACCATGGTCTCGACAGCGTGGTCTTCAATGGTGGGCACGCGTCGCTTTGCCCATCCGACGAATCTTTGCGGCCGGTTACCCCACCATCCTGTCGCGGCCGGCCCAGAAGCCGGCGCGCAGCGCCTTCTTGTCGACCTTGCCGACGCCGGTCATCGGCAGCTCCGTGACGAACTGCACCTGCTTCGGCGCGTGCGCCGAGCCTTTCCTGCCCTTCACCAGATTGATCAGCTCGTCCGGATCGGGGCTCGCGCCTTCGCGCGCCACCACCACCGCGGTGACGGCCTCGCCCCATTTGTCGTCGGGCACGCCGACCACGGCACACATCGCGACGTCGGCATGCTGGCTCAGCACGTCCTCCACCTCGCGCGGAAAGATGTTGAAGCCGCCGGAGACGATCATGTCCTTCTTGCGGTCGAGGATGAAGAGATAGCCGCGCTCGTCGGCGCGGGCGATGTCGCCGGTGTGCAGCCAGCCATTCTTCAGCGTCTCGGCCGTGATGTCCGGCCGCTTCCAGTATCCGGCCATCACATGCGGCGCGCGCACGCAGATTTCGCCGGCCTCGCCGGTCCTGACTTCCTCGTCGTTGTCGTCGAGCACCTTGACCTCGCAGGCGGCGATCGGGAAGCCGCAGGACAACAGCAGTTCCGGCGTCCTTGGATCGTGGTCGGCCTTGCGCAGCACCGAGACCGGATAGCATTCGGTCTGGCCGTAGAGCTGCGAGAACACCGGGCCGATCCGTTCGATGCCCTCGACCAGCCGCGACGGCGACATCGCCGATGCCCCGTAGAGCACGAGCTCGAGCGAGGAGAGATCGGTCCGCGACAGCGCGGGATGGTCGAGCAACACGTAGATCATGGTCGGCACGAACAGGGTGAAGTTGATGCGCTCGCGCGCGATCGTGCTCAGCACCGCCTCGGGATCGAACCCCTTCAGCATGTGCACGGTGCCGCCGCGCATCAATGTCGGCAGCACCTTGGTGCCGGCGACATGGCTGATCGGTGCCACCGTGAGATAGCGCGCGCCGTCCGGAATCTCGAAATCGGCGAGGATGGCGCTGGCGAAGCCGCCATATTCGCGGTGGGTGCGCAGCGCGCCCTTGGATTTCCCGATGGTGCCGCCGGTGTAGTTCAGCGTCGCGACGTCGTCGGCGCCGGCGAAAGAACGTGCGGTGGCGTGACCGGCCTGCTCGATCGCGGCCAGCAGGTCGCGCCCATAGGGCGCAGCGCCGAGCGTGAACACGGTCTTGACGCCTTGCGCCCGCGCGGCGAGCTCGCCACCGCGGTCGCGGAAGGCGGCCGCGTCGACCACCAGCATCTGCGCCTCGGAATCCTCGAGCTGAAACAATTGGTCGTCGAGCGAGCCGAGCGGATGCAGCCAGGTGATCGCGAGCCGCGACAATTGCGCGGCGACGCCGGCGCACCAGGTGTCGGCGCGGTTGGCGGTGAGGAACGCGACGCGCGACCCGGGCGGCAGCGCAAGCTGCATGAACACGCTCTGCATCCGGCCGATCAGGTCGGCCGCGCCCTGGTAGCTCAGCGATCCGCCCGGCCAGGCAAACGCGGTTTGCGACGGATAGCGCGCGAGCGCTCGGAGCGTCTGCGCACAGCCCGGTGGAAAGGCGTTGAGTGGAGTCATGGCGTTCTCCATCCGTCGTCATCCGGGTTTGTGCTTGCGCACATCCCGGAATGACAGGTTTTGTCTTTGGGTTCGATCGTGCCAATGTTCGGCAAACGCTGGCAAGGACTTTCGCTTTGCAAACAGTCGAGCCTCTCGCACGCTTTCACGGCCGCCTCGGCCTGCCCCTGATCGCCGCTCCGATGTTCCTGGTGTCGGGTGTCGAGCTCGTGGCGGCCGCCTGCGCCAACGGCGTGATCGGCGCGTTCCCGACGGTGAACTGCCGCAGCGCCGACATGCTCGAGGGTTGGCTGACTGAGATCGAGATGCGACTGCGCGCGTCGTCGGAAGCGACCGGCAGGGCGGCGGCGCCGATCTGTCCGAACCTGATCGTGCACCGCTCCAATGCACGATTGCGAGAAGACCTCGCCGTGCTGCTTCGCCGCGGATGCGAGGTCGTCATCACCTCGGTCGGCTCGCCGGCGCCCGTGATCGCCCCGCTGCATGACGCCGGCGCCCTGGTCTTCGCCGACGTCGCCTCGATCCGCCACGCCGAGCGCGCGATCGCGGCCGGCGCCGACGGTCTCGTGCTGCTCACCGCCGGCGCCGGCGGCCAGACCGGCTGGCTCAACCCGTTCGCCTTCGTCCGTGCGGTGCGCGCCTTCTTCAACGGACCGCTGGTGCTCGCCGGCGGCATCGCCGACGGAACAGCGCTGCGCGCCGCCGAGGTGCTCGGCTGCGACCTCGCCTACATGGGCACCAAGTTCATCGCCACCCGCGAGAGCATGGCCGATGCGCGCTACAAGGCGATGCTGGTCGCCTCCTCCGCCGACGACGTCCTGCTCACCACGGCCTTCACCGGGCTGCAGACCAATATGCTGAAGCCCTCGATCGTTGCGGCCGGCCTCGATCCCGACAACCTTCCGCCGCACGGCGCGATCGATGTCGGCCATGACATCGACATTGCCGCGCGCGAGGCGCGGCCAAAGCGCTGGCGCGACGTCTGGAGCGGTGGGCATTCGACCTCCGGCGTCACCGACGTGCCTGACGTTGCGGATTTGATCGCGCGCACGGTTGTGGAATATCGCGCGGCAGAGCCGAAGGCCCCGGAGTTTCCCGGGGGTTGTACGACGCCGACTTAACCCGCCATTAACCACGCAGCTCCAACATCCCGATCCGAAAGCCGCCGGGCCAAGGCCCGCCAAGACAGGGGACGGGTGATGGATCTGCAGAAGTTCTTCACGAAGACGCCGGCCACGCTGGAGGAGCTGAGGATGCGGGTCGGCCACGCGCTGCAGCGGCATCCGCTGTGCCGCAATGTCAGGTTCGAGGTGGTCTCAACCCCGCGCACCTCGCGCGGCTCGAACTGGACGGTGAGCCTGCGCTCGGTCGAGCCCGGCGCGGTCTGGGAGGCCTCCGACATCGTCGCCGACATCCAGGCGGCCTATGAGCTGGCGGCCGCGGCCTGACCGGCTCCGGCGGTAATGGAACCTCAAATTTGCCGTCCGAAGGCGCGGTTGGGCCTTAATTAGCCCCAAGTTTTCTCGGAAAGAGGCGACCGTTCGCCCGACCGAAACGGAGAACCGTTTGACGCGAGCCATCACCATCATCGCGCTGACTTGCATTCTCGTCGTCGGCGCGGCTGTCACCAGCGTCCTGTCCCAGAGCAGCATGCAGGCCATTGGCGAGGAGCTGCCGGCCGTCGTCGCCAAGAGCCCGGTCGCCAACCGTGAGGCCAAGCAGGATCGCCTGACGGTCGTCAAGCTCGCGCTGGCCGCGATCGAGCCGTCGCAGACCGTCGAGGTCAGCGAGCCGCTGCGACAGGCCTACGCCTCCTCGAGCCCGGCCGATGTCGATGCGGCGAAAGCCGTCGCCGCGGTCCCCGAGAGCGCGCCGCAGCCGCAAGCCGTTGCGCCTTCGCAGACTGGAACGTCGAAGCCCAAGGTCGTGGCCAAGCCGCCGCTGCAGAAATCCTACGCGTTGCTCAGCGATGTGCAGATCGCCGGCATCAAGGAACGGCTGAAGCTTTCTTCGAGCCAGGAATATTACTGGCCGGCGGTCGAGACCGCGCTGCGCGCGGTCGCCAAGAAGATCCATTCGACCCGCCCGACTGGTGGCGCCGCGAACGGCACGCCGCCGATCGACCCGGATTCGGCCGAGGTCCAGGAACTCAAATCGGCCGCCATGCCGCTGTTGTTCCAGCTCCGTGACGACCAGAAGGAAGAAGTGCGCAAGCTCGCGCGCATCATCGGACTAGACCAGGTCGCCGCGGCGATCTGACCCGGGCGACTTCCTCTCGGCCAACTCGAACGCCGGCCCGCGCATGATGCACCGGCTGGCGTTGTTGTTTAATTGTTCCGCCAGGACTTACGTGGAGCCTGATATCTCCGCCGGTCAGTCTGGTGCATTCGCAAAGCGAATGAACCCGGAATCCATAACCACAGGCGGCAATCCTCGAGCGGGATGGTCGTCGCGAGC
>NZ_JAFAVV010000007.1 GCF_019242285.1 Bradyrhizobium sp. | reverse complement strand
GTTTCCGACGGAGGCGTGAACGAGATCGTTTACACGGACCGATATGTGTTCTCGCCGCTCGCCTGGTCGCGGAGCTTATCGGCGCCCTTCGCCGGGCGATCGCGCCGGCGCTGCTCATCGCGCAGCAGGCCCAGATTGTCGATCTCGGCGGCCCGCTGCTGCTGGCGTCCGATCGGTTTCAGGGACTGAGCTACGACGGCAGCACCATCCATCCACCCGATCCGAATTTCTGGGGCTCCCTCTAACGCATGCGCATGACAGGCCGGAGCAGGCCGCGCCAGAACCCGGCGGTATTCGCCCCTCGCACCGGAACGCTTGCCCGTGGCGTCCGTTACGGGCCGCGTAATGGTGTCGCCAACCAGCCGATTGCCGTCGCGAGCGCGGATGGCTATTCCTCTACAAACAGAACGAGCCGTAAGGCACGACACGAATTGGTTGAGCGGACACCCGATCCGCGACAACCCAAGCTGATCCAAGGAGTTATGATGCCCCCACATGCCGCACTTAGCCCCGGCCGCGTCGCCGTCATCACCGGCGGGGCGAGCGGCATCGGCCTTGCGGCGGCCAGGCGCTTCGCCGCGCTCGGGATGAAGCTTGTCCTCGCCGATCTGCGGCAGGACGCGCTCGACAAGGCCGCTGCCGAATTGGACGGCGCGACCGTCATCACGGTGCCGACGGATGTCAGCAGGATCGAGGAGGTACAGCGCCTCAAAGAGCGGGCCTACGCCGAATTCGGCGAGGTCGCGGTGCTGATGAACAATGCCGGAACCTCGCCAGGCGGCGGGCCGTTCGACCACTACGACCGCTGGCAGCGCGTGCTCGGGGTCAATCTCTGGGGAGTCATCAACGGAGTCCACGCCTTCACCCAGGCGATGGTCGACCAGCAGACGCCCGGCGCGATCGTCAATACTGGCTCCAAGCAGGGGATCACCTGTCCGCCGGGCGATACGGCCTACAACATCACCAAGGCCGGGGTGAAGGTACTGACCGAGGGCCTCGCGCACGCCCTGCGCAGCATCGCGGGCGGTCAGGTGACGGCGCACCTGCTGGTGCCGGGCTCGACCTTTACCGGGATGACCGCGCGCGGCCGCACCGAAAAGCCGCCGGGATCATGGACGCCCGACCAGGTGGTCGACGTGCTGGTCGAGCGGATGGGCAAAGGCGATTTCTACATCGTCTGCCCCGACAACGACGTGACCACCGACGTCGACAATCGGCGTATTTTGTGGTCGGCGGAAGACATCATCCGCAACCGGCCGGCGCTGTCGCGCTGGCACCCGGACTACGCCGAGGAGTTTGCCGCGTTTCTCGCCGCGCCATCGCCGTTCCGGTCGAATTGAACCGGCTCAAGAGGACAGGCATGGAATACACCAAGCTCGGCCGTACTGGCCTCGATGTCTCACGAATCTGTCTCGGCTGCATGAGTTACGGCGGCGGCAGCCAAGGCAACCACGCCTGGAGCCTCAGTGAGGAAGAAAGTCGCCCGTTCATCAAAAAGGCGCTCGAAGGTGGGATCAATTTCTTCGACACCGCCAATCGCTATTCGCTCGGCAGCAGCGAAGAAATCCTCGGCCGCGCGGTCAAGGATTTCGCCCGGCGCGACGAGGTCGTGATCGCCACCAAGGTCCATGGCCGGATGCGTCCCGGTCCCAATGGCGGCGGGCTGTCGCGCAAGGCGATTTTCACCGAGATCGACAACAGCCTCAAACGCCTTGGGATGGATTACGTCGATCTCTACCAGATCCATCGCTTCGACCACGAAACGCCGATCGAGGAGACGCTTGAGGCCCTGCACGACATCGTCAAGGCCGGCAAGGCGCGCTACATCGGCGCCTCGTCAATGCGCGCCTGGGAGCTCGCCCGCGCCCTCGGCATTGCCGAGAAGAACGGCTGGACGCGCTTTGTCAGCATGCAGAACCTCGTCAACCTGCTTTACCGCGAGGAGGAGCGCGAGATGCTGCCGCTGTGCGCGGCCGAGGGCATCGGCGTCATACCGTGGAGCCCGCAGGCGCGCGGCAAGCTGAGTCGCGATTGGGACTACACGAGCATGCGCACCGAGACCGACCCGGCAATGAGCCGGCTTTTCGCGAAGACCGAAGAAGCCGACAAGAAAGTCGCGGACCGGGTCGGCGAGGTCGCCAAGGCGCGCGGTCTGCCGCGCGCCCAGATCGCTCTTGCCTGGCTTTTGGCAAAGCCGATGATCACCGCGCCGATCGTCGGCGCCACCAAGCTCACCCACCTCGACGAAGCGCTCGCCTCGGTCGGCGTCAAACTGTCGGCCGATGAGATTGCAGCGCTTGAAGAACCCTACGTTCCGCATGCGGTCGTCGGCATCGCCCAGTAGATTGCCCGAGGAGCCATGACCGTTCGTTTCTCGACCTGTCGGCGACTGCGGTGCTACCCGGGCGCTGCCGCGCTCGACGGTTTCCAGATCAATTTTCACGGCAACCGCGACCTCGACCAGCTCCTCCAGTCGATGGAGTGCTTCATGCGGGAGGTCGCGCCGCTGGTCACAAGCACCAGTTAACTTTTAGAGAGGCGCAAACGCTGCCGCTCGACGGCGAGCCGAGGCCCATCGGCGGCGTCGGACGAGCCCGCTTTGTCTACGCGCCGGATGCCGGCCGCTTCACCACCGACCTGCGCATCGGCGATCTGGTCGGGGAAGGCGCTGTCGTTGCCACGATAGGACCGCTCGCGCTTCGCGCGCCGATAGCCGGCGTGTTA
>NZ_JAFAVV010000730.1 GCF_019242285.1 Bradyrhizobium sp. | reverse complement strand
CGGTTCTATCCCTACGGCGAGCCGACAGTTCCGGAGTAGCGTTCAGTACGCGAGGTGAGAGACGCGACATGCCCCGCAGATCGCAGGGTGGGCTGAGGCGCGCAAGGGCCGTGCCCACCATTTGCTCGACAGCGCGGGCTCCGCATGGTGGGCACGCTTCTGCCGTCGTGTGGCATGCTTCGGTGCATGTGGCCGCTTAGCTAGCCCACCCTACTGCTTCGTGGATCGGTGAAGCACCAAAACTACTTCCGCACGCAGATCACGCGCACCACGGATGCCTTGGCATCCGTCGAAGTGCCCGCGGCGTCGACGCCGTTCGCCTTCAGGAATTCGCGCAACCTATCGCCGGGCACCAGCACCGCCTGCGACGTCGCCGATGCCGTGCCGGCGCTGGCGGCGGCGACCACGACCGGCCTCGACAGCACCATGCCGGCGAACTTGCCGCTGTCATCGAGCGCCGCGGCGCCTGAGAATCCGAGCGCCGGCGCCGGCGACAGCGCGAGATCGCCGCCGCCGCCGATCGCCGTCACCGTTGCCTTGACGCTGCTCGCGGCCGAGCCGCCGCCCTGGATTTGCGGATCGGCAATGCCGGCGAGATCGACCGTCGATTTCGCCGCGCCGCCGGCGAGATTGAGCGGCTTCAGGCCGCGGGCGCCGTAGATGTGCAGCAGCGCCAGGCCGCGGTCCTTGTCGTCGGCGAGGCGGTCGGCGTGACCGAAGCCGCCAATCTTGAGCGCGAGGCAGCCGTCGGTGACCTCACGATCGGTGACGATCGCGCCGTCCTCGCTCACGACGATGCCGGTGCCGTAATCGACCATTCGGCGGGGTGGCGGGCCGGCCTGCGCGGCCGACGGGAACGGGTTGAACGCGCTCGACATTGCGATCACCACCGGCTCGACGGTGTTCTCGGTGGCCTGGTCGTAGAGGATGGTGAGGATGCGCACCTCGTCGCCCTTGAACGTGCCGCGCAGATAGAATTTCTTCAGCCCCTGCAGTCCCGACAGGACGAAGAAGTCCGGCTTCACCACGGTGTAGTCGACGGTCCGTCCCGGCGGGTCCTTCTTCTCCTGGTCGGCGAGCTTGGCCGTGGTCGGGTTGGCCTCCTTGCGGCGGGTCAGCACGATCTGCACGGTGCCGTTCGGCGAGCTCCACTTCGCGCCGTTGGCGTCGTTCGACTGCTGCGGCACCAGTCTTGTCGGGATACCGAGCCGCACGCCCGTGCCGGCATCGGTGACGATCTTCCAGCCGACGCTCTCCTGGTGCCGCCGCGCGGTCTCCGCGAGCACGCTGCGCTCTTGCGGATTGAGCACGCCGGTCGGCTTGCCGCCCTTGGCCTTCTGATATTCCTTGATCGCGGCGACCATGCGCTCGCTGACATCGCCGGTGATGGCGCCATTAAATTGACCGACCCAGGCGAGGTCGGATTGCAGCGCCAGCCGCTCGGCCTGGCCCATCGCGTTGGCGGTATCGGTCGGCGCCTGCAGCGCCGGCCGGATCGGAACGGTGGTGACGACCTTCGGCTTGGCGCCGGTGGCCGGGGGCGCGGTCAACTGCGCCCTTGCGGAATTGGCCGCCACGACGGATATCAGGACGGCCACCGTCCGCGCCGTCGTCCCCCACGATGTCATGACAAATCCCGGACGTAATTGAATAGTCCATATTCAAGCACATCTGCTTGGCCGGCGCCATCAGCGCCCGGGTTCAGGAAATGGAGACGAACGCATGCTGAGCGCCGACGAGCTGGAACGCTATGCCCGCCACATCGTGCTGCGTGATGTCGGCGGTCCGGGGCAGGCCGCCTTGAAGGAGGCTGCCGTGCTCGTGGTCGGCGCGGGCGGCCTCGGTGCACCGGCGTTGATGTATCTGGCCGCGGCCGGCGTCGGCACGCTCGGCGTCGTCGACGACGACGTGGTGTCGTTGTCCAACCTGCAGCGCCAGATCATCCACACCACGCCGGACATCGGCCGGCGCAAGGTCGATACCGCGGCCGAGCGGATCCACGACCTGAACCCGCATGTCCGCTTCGAGGCCCATGCCACCTGGCTCAGCGCGCACAACGCGATGGAGCTGATCGGCGGCTATGACCTCGTGCTCGACGGCTCCGACAATTTCGAGACCCGCTATCTCGTCTCCGATGCCTGCTTCCTCGCCGGCAAACCCCTGATCACCGCTGCCCTCGGCACCTTCGACGGTTCGCTGACCACGATCCGCGCGCATGAGCGGAACGACAGCGGCAAGTTCAACCCGACCTATCGCTGCCTGTTTCCCGAGGCGCCGCCGCCCGGCACCGTGCCGGCCTGCGCCGAGGCCGGGGTGATGGGCGCGCTCGCCGGCGTGCTCGGCTCGATGATGGCGCTGGAGGCGATCCGCGAGATCGTCGGCTTTGGCGAGGGCCTGGTCGGACGATTATTGATGCTGGACGCGCGCACCATGCGGTTCGAGACGCTGAACTACGCACGCGATCCGGCGAACCCGCTGAATGGCGACGGGCCGACCATCACCGATTTGAGCGGGCATCGTTGAAATCCGTGCCGTCTCACGCCCGCATCGGCCGCTCGCTGTCCATGTGCACGAGCTGCGACTCGGCATAACGGCCGCCGGCGGCAATGCCCGGCGGAAACGCTTCCGCCAGGGTGGCGAGGTGCGTATCGGAAAGCTTCACGTCCAGCGCGCCGAGCGCCTCGTTGAGCCGGTCGCGGCGGCGGGCGCCGATAAGTGGGACGATATCGTTGCCCTGCGCGGCGACCCAGGCGATCGCGACCTGCGCCGGCGTAGCGCCGATATCGGCGGCGATCCTGCGCAATTCTTCGACCAGCGCAAGATTGCGGTCGAGATTGTCGCCCTGGAAGCGCGGGCTCATGCGGCGGAAGTCCTGCGCATGGCTGCGCTCCTTCGACCAGTGGCCGCTGATCAGGCCGCGCGACAGCACGCCATAGGCGGTGATGCCGATGCCGAGCTCGCGGCAGGTCTTCAGGATGTCGCTCTCGATGCTGCGCGAGACGAGTGAATACTCGATCTGCAGATCCGAGATCGGGTGCACCGCATGTGCGCGGCGAATGGTTTCGGAGCCGACCTCCGACAGTCCGATGTGCCTGACATAGCCCGCCTTCACCATTTCGCCGAGCGTGCCGACCGTCTCCTCGATCGGCACCGAGGGGTCGAGCCGCGCCGGGCGATAGATGTCGATCGTTTCCACACCGAGCCGCTGCAGCGAGTAGGCGAGGAAGTTCCTGACCGCGGCCGGCCGGCTGTCATAGCCGAACCAGCCGTTCTGCGGATCGCGCAGCGCGCCGAACTTGACCGAAATCTGCATTCCGGCGCCGCCACGGGAGGCCAGCGCTTCGCGGATCAGCATCTCGTTGTGGCCCATGCCGTAGAAATCGCCGGTGTCGAGCAGCGTGATGCCGGCGTCGAGCGCGGCGTGAATGGTGGCGATGCTTTCGGCCCGATCGGCGGGGCCATAGACGCCGGACATGCCCATGCAGCCGAGGCCGATGGCGGAAACAATGGGGCCGGTCTTGCCGAGCGTGCGCTGATCCATGGTTGCTCTCCGACGTCGACGGGTCAGCCAGGAGTGTATACGGAGGACGCCTCCGCTTAGAAGTCGCCCGCCGTTCAAGAGATGGTGATGAGGCTTTGCGGAGGCGGCGCCAAAGCGGAGCTTTCCATCGCGACGGCCATGCAAATCACAAGTTCAAGATCGTGCGAATCGATTCAATCTCGCATGCGCGCGCTGATCTGCGTTCGACGCCGACGGCATGCCAGGTGCGGTTGCCGACTGGTGCGGCCGTGCTGTGTGTGAAGATAAGTCGAACGCGAATGTCCGACAATGAGATGACCCTGAGCTTCCGCTGCCCGGCCGAGCTCGAGGGAAGGTTGCCGCCGCCGATCCCGGCGACATTGGGCTTGCCGGCCTGGCCCAAGGCGATGCCGACGCAGGCGTTCAATGCGATCAGCTCGCGCAACGAGGATACGCTCAAGCGCTGTCCACCATTCGTCGATGCCATGACCTGCGGCTTCCTGATTCCGCTGATCTGCGACCTCAGGATCGCGAACGGAGAGATCACCTGGGACAATGACATTCCGCGCTCTGGCGGAAAAAGAAGCGGCCATGCGCTGAATGTGCAGGCGCGCCAGGTCGAGTTGCAAATCGATATTGTGCGGGGAAAGGGCGAGGGCAGCCGCGATGACGGTGATCGCCTCGCCGACCCGGCCGTCGCTGCCGAGCTGCCCGGCAAGTTCCTGAAATGCCGCAGGAATGGCGGCCGCCGTGCCGTGGTCAGGCGCAACTGGTCGATCGCCTCGCTGCGGCGTCCGGCGCTTCCCGGTGCTGCGCCGAGCAGGGTTTCGACGGCCCGATCGCCGGCGCGGCGCGCGGTCCTTTGCAGCGGCGCGATCGCGGCCTCGCCGCGGCCCTGGGCCATCAGGGCCCTGGCCAGGATCGAGACGGCGGCGGCGTCGGTCCGGCTCGCCTTCAGCACCTCGGCGGCGAGCTGTTCCGCCTCGGCGAATTGCCGCATTTGCAAGGCGAGGCGGCTCGCTCGAGCAGGCCTGAGCGGGAATGGACCCGTCCGCGGCCGGAGGAGGAGGGAGGCTTGGGCACGGGACTCTGACACGATACTCAGCCTTGCCCGTAGCACCGCCGGCGGCCAATCGCCAGAAGCGACGGCGAGGTGCACCAATGCGCGAAGCTTCGATCGATCACTCCCTGCGCCCGCCAGCCGCGGCGATCGCCCCGCGCAAGCGCTCCTGCATCCGCGCTTGCTTCATCGCAGATGGCGGACTATCGGCGCCTCGTGCTAGGTGTGGCAGGAGCCAGTCAGAGTCCACGGGGCGAGCGGATGGCCGTCGGTAGTGCCACGAGTACGGAGCGTAACATCATCACGGTTCTCGCCGTCGACATGGTGGGCTCGACCCGCCACATTGCGGCCTGTGATCCCGACGAGGCGCAAGCGTTCCTCGACGAATGGCTGGACCACATCCGCCGTTCCGTGGAGCGGTTCGGCGGGCAGATCGTCCACTATGCAGGGGACGGTGGGATTGCCATCTTCGGCTGGCCGACCGCCTATGAGGATCATGCCGATCGCGCCTGCATCGCGGCCTGGGACATCCAGACTCACCGCGAGGCGACCGGACCGGGCGGGGATCCGGTCAACTTTCGCGTCGGGATTCATTCCGGCCTCGTCGGTCTGCGCAAGGGCGGCCCCGATGCGATCTATCGCTTCGACGTGGCCGGCGCCACCGTGCACGTCGCCGCCAAGTTGCAGCAGGAATCGTCGCCCGGCGAGGTCCGCCTCAGCGCGGAAACCGCTGAATTGTGCCGATCGCCGCTCGAGCTTGCGGCCTGCATGACGCCCGCGCGAATCGGCAACCGGCTCATCGAGGTCTACCGGCTGAATGCCAGGCCGAGGGATGTCGACCACAACGTCGTCGCGCGCCGTTATCAGACCGCGATCGTCAATCGGGTCAACGAGCTGGCGGCGCTTCGCGAGCGGCTGCCGCGCTGGGGCGGCAGGAGCCGTTCCATCGCACTGCTCGGCGAGCCGGGAATCGGCAAGAGCCGCCTCGCCACGGCCGCGATGACCGACGCGCTCACGTCGGATGTGAGGTGCTGCGTCTTCTACGGCGCAGTCCAGCGGCGCGTCACCGCATTCGCCGCTGCCCGGGCCCTGGTGGGCGACCTGCTCGTGGCGGGCAGCCTGTCGTCGGACGACCATGTCCGCGAGGCGCTGGCGGGGCTGGGGCTCGATGCCGGCGACCGCAAGGTGCTGGAAACCCTGTTCGTCGTGGAGAAGTCACCGCCGCGCCAACGCCCGAGCGACAGCACGCAGACTCAGATTGGACGCGCCCTGGTCTCGGCCTTCCTGGCACTGGCGCTCAGCAGGCCAACCCTGCTGCTGATCGAGGACATCCAATGGATCGATCCTGAAAGCCGCCATTTCCTGAAGCTGCTCGCGCGCGCGAATACTCTACAGCCGCTCTGCATCCTGCTGACCGGCCGGCCCGAGGCCCTGAACGACGCGGCCGATATCGCGGAGTCGGTCATTCATCTGCAGCCCTTGTCGCGGCCCGATATGGAAACCCTGGGACGGCAGTTGTGGAACAAGGACCGGCCGCCGACCGTGCTCGCGCGCGCGCTCGATCGCGCCGATGGCGTTCCCTTCATCCTGGAGGAGTTCCTGCGCTCGGCGGATGCCACCGACGCCATCAGCGGACAGTCGCTGCCGCAAAGCGTCGAATCCCTGATCCATGCGCGGCTGCAGCGGCTTTCGCCGAAGATCAAGCGGTTCGCGCAGACGCTCAGCCTGCTCGGGGAGGAGGTCGAGGTCCAACTGGCTACCGCGGTGCTCGGCGTGGACATAGGCGAGCTCCTCAACGCGCTGTTCGAGCTCGACCGGTTTGCGTTCATCCATCCGCTGGCGGGTAACTCCGTGCGCTTCCGGCATCAGATCATCGCCGAGGCCTGCGCCAACACGATACCGCGCGATCAGCGCCGGGAAATCCACCGTGCCGCGATCCTGGCGATCATCCGGCGCTACCCCAACCTGCATGGCCGCTACGAGCAGCTGGCCTTCCACGCAGAGGAGGCGGGCGATGCCGAGGCCGCGCTCGGCCATCTCTGGGAGGCGGCCGTGGAGGCGCGTCGCAACGCCGCCGCATCGTCGCTCAGCCTGATCTACGACCGGGCGCTGAAGCTCATCGAGCGTCTCGGGGGCGCGGCCGAGGAGCGATATGTCGATTTCGGCCGACTAAGCTTTGCGTCGATGTTGCAGCTTGGGGAAGTCGACAAGGTGAACATGCACCTGCCGCGCACCCTGGAGCTCGCCCGGCGGCAGCACAGGGCCGCCCAGGTGTGCAGCGTCCAGTCGCAGCTCGGGGCGGTGTACTGGTTCGAGGGACGGTACGAGGAGGCGCTGCAGGTCACGACCGAGGGACTGAAGACGGCGCGCGCGCTCGGCCAGCCGGCGCTGATCTTCTCGAACCAGGCGGTGATGGCCCACGTGTTGCACGGAATGGGTCACGTCGACCGCGCGATCGCCGAGATCGCCGAGCTGAACGAAATGCTCACCGGAGAGCTCGAGACCGCGCGGCTCGGAACGCCGGCCAGCCCGAAATGTACCGTCCTGGCCATCAGGAGCTGGTTCATGAATGCAACGGGGCAATACGAGGCGGCGCTCCAATTCGCGTCCCGTGCGCTGGGGATCGCGTCCCGCGAGCAGGACCAGTATGGAGAGGTGCTGTCACGGATCACGATGGGGAGAAATCTCCTCATGCTTCATCGCAATGACGAAGCCGTGGAATGCCTGTCGATCGGCAGGGAGGTCGTCGAGCGCAACGGCTACGATACGATCAACGCCAACCTCACCGGAGCATTGGCGACCGCGTTGACACGCACGGGTCAGCCGCAACAGGCGGTCGGCCTGGTGGAAGCCTGCATGGACAGCGGGATGCATCTGCGGACCGGCCAGATGGAGGTATGCTATCTCTATGCGGGCTATGCCGAAGCCCTGGTCCGGAGCGGGGAATCCGAGCGCGGGCTGTCTGCGCTCGATCACGCGCTTTCCATTGCCAGGACCATCGGCAATCCATGGCTGACGGTCGAATGTCTCGGCCTGCGGGCGCGGCTCCTCGCCGAGACGAATCCGGAGGCGCCCGGCATCGCCGAGGGGCTCGCCGAAATCCACGCCATCTGCGGCCAGTACGGCATCGTCGCTTGGGACATATCGCCGCCCGTAGCCCCGGCGCTCGACGTCTCGCGCCACGCCTTCTCGCCCGGCCGCTACAGCTAGCGCGCGCGTCCCAATTGCGACGACGGTCGCAGCCGCGATGGCGCGGCCGACCGTCCGGGTCCGCTGTCGTCGCCCGGCTTGACCGGGCGACCCAGCACGCCGCGACCTGCCGATTCAAGCTCTGCTGTCTCTGGGATGCTGGATTACCCATTTCGCGGGTGATGACAGGGAGAGCGTGGCGGCAGCTCGGCTCACTCCCTGTCCCGCCGCACGCCTCGAATCCCTCGCGGCTTCGGTGGCGGGTGATGACAGGTGCCACGTGGGGGCAACGACCTTGACGCGAGGCCGTCTCCACGTACAATTACGGGGGCCGCGCGCCGACCGGCCCACCATTGTCCGGTCCGGTCCACCTGCTCACGAGATTGAGTCGAACGCGTGGGCGGTTCAATCATTCCTCCCTTTTCGCCATTGCGGTATCGACGCAGTGTCTGTTTCGTCAACGGACCTTCATGATGGAAGGTCACCATCGTTTCGTCTTGCCATCGTTCATTGAGGGGCATGCCGTGCATCGTGTCGTCTTGCTGATGGGCTTTGCGATTCTGGCGGCATTCTCGATGATCGGGCCGGCCTTCGGCGATCAGATTTTCGCCGATCAGGGCAGGGATTGGACGGCGGCAACCCGGGCCGATTTCTACACGCGCGACCAAGGCTCGAGGCTGATCAATCTCGCCTGGATGCAGGCGCTGAAGCAACGGGACGGCCAGCCGTTCCTTGCCGACGGCTTGGCCCGCTACGGTTTCCTGCCGAATCCGGGGGCCACGGCCAACCTTCCGATCGGCATCCACACCGCCGGTCCGAAGGGATTCCAGATCGTCGGAATTACCTGCTCCGCGTGTCACACCCGTGATGTCGTGGTTGACAACAAGACCTACCGCATCGATGGCGGTCCTGCCTTCATCGATTTCCAGGCCTTCCTGAGCGATCTCAACGGCGCGGTAAGAGATGTTCTTGCCAGCGATGCAGCGTTCGCACCTTTTGCAGCCGCAGTCCTGCAATCCGCGACGCCCGCGGCCGCCGACGTCGCGGGGCTGCACCAGAAGGTGGATGCCTGGCATCGCCGGTTCGATGCCTTCGTGACTGGCACGCT
Source organism: Bradyrhizobium sp. (assembly GCF_019242285.1). Classification (GTDB taxonomy): domain Bacteria; phylum Pseudomonadota; class Alphaproteobacteria; order Rhizobiales; family Xanthobacteraceae; genus Bradyrhizobium. The sequence continues at coordinate 277 of NZ_JAFAVV010000730.1, read as the reverse complement.
GCCGCAAGCCCCGCACGAATGGGGACTCGGACGCATCGACGCCATCGGCATCATCTTCAACCGCATTGCCGGGCTCGACGTCGGACCGCCGCCCGATCTGCTGATCCCGGACAACCTGAAGGTCGGCGACGCCGCGGTGCGGTTTCCGTTCCTGTGGAATTCGCCGCTGCAGGACAAGACCGATTGGGCCGGCTTCGTCAACAACGGCAACGACATTTTCGCGCTGACCCGGAACACCGGACAGGCGCTGGCCTTTGCCACCTTCGAGCCAAAACCC
>NZ_JAFAVV010000519.1 GCF_019242285.1 Bradyrhizobium sp. | reverse complement strand
TTGCGGCGAATTCGGCGCCACCATCTGCCGGGCGAGCATGAAGCGCAGCTCGTCATAGAAGGCGCGGGCGTCCTCTTCGCTCGAAAAGTATTTGCCCTTCCAGCCCCAATAGGTCCAGCAGCCGGCGAGGCGATCGAACACCTGCCTGGCCGACAGCTCGGAAGAGAAGCGCTCGTTCTCGGGCAAGTGGCCAAGCGCCTCGGTGTCCGGCACCGAGCGCCACAGCCAGGACGGCACGGTCTCTTCCTCGACCTTCTTCAGCAGCGCGGCGACGCCGGCTTTCCGGAAATATTTCTGCGCCAGCACGTCGGAGGCGACCTGCGACCAGAACGCGGGCACCTCGACATTGTCGAGATGGAAAACCACGGACCCGTCGGGGTTGCGGATCTCGGATGTCGTCAGTCTGAAATCGATGGCGGCGTAGGGTGACTGGCCTTGAATGGTGTTGCGGCGTTCGATTCGCATTGGTCGTGCCCCAATTTTCTTGACCGGGCCCACTGGCATCCCCAGGCAACCCGGCTGTCAGTTCCGTTGCGCGACCCCTCCCGCCGACGGCTTGCGCCGCGGCATGATGGCTCGCAAGTGAAGCCGGTGGAACCGGCCCAGTTCTCTTCGGAATGCGGATCGATCGCAGAACCGATTCGCACTCCGGCATGCCCCGATGGAACCCTCGCGGGGTCCTCCAGGTCATGCGTTCAACGCCCCACCGCTCCGCTTCGGACCTGTTCCGGTCCTTCAATTCCGTGCCCGGCCCCTGACGGGGAGGCAGACATGCCGTTGGGCCGCTGCCTCGACCGGCCGGCGGCGCGTCAGTCCGGAACCCTGCTGGGAGCGACCGGCGGGACCCAAGACACACGCGCGCCGAACGGGTCGAAAGCTAGGACGACTCCGTCGCGCCCGTCAAGACGTAGTACGGCTTCCTGAATCAAATACTAAATATGGTGGAAAGCGGGGGATAACAGGGGCCATGCCGCGCCTGTGAGGATGGCAAGTATCAGTGAGTCCTCAGGGATTCCCAAGGGAAAAAATTTTGGCGCATGGCGGCCGCCACGCTTCCCCCGTTGTTCACAGCCATGCTGGAGGCCGCGGTCACGCTCACGTATGAATCCTGCCGTTTTGCTCGCCAAGCGTGTGGCATTCCGTCAGCATCCGCGTCATGGTGGGAAACGACTCCTCTCGTTGCGTGAGTGCATGACTGAATTGCTGCCATCAAAGTCACGGGCGTCCGCCGCACCCGTTGGATTGCTGTATCTCTCGATCACCGCCATCGGCTGGGGCTCGAACTGGCCGGTCTCCAAATATCTCCTCGGGCTGTTGCCGCCCTTCACCCTGCGAGGCGGCGTTGGCGTGATCGGCGCCGCGCTGATCGCGCTGCTTGCGGTCATGCGGGGCGACAGCCTCGCGGTCCCGCGCAAGCTCTGGCCGCGCCTGATCCTCGCCGCGGTGCTCAATGTCGGCTGCTGGACCGTGCTGATGGGGCTTGCGCTGCTCTGGCTGCCGGCGAGCGAGACCTCGATGATCGCCTACACCATGGCGGTCTGGGCTTCGCTGATCGCCTGGCCCGTGCTCGGCGAGCGGCCGACGCCGCTCCGCATCGTGGCGCTGGTGATGGCGCTGGCCGGGATCGCCGTCATCATGGGCGGCAGCGGCTTCTCGCCGACCGAATCGAAATGGCCGGGCTTCGCGCTGGCGCTCGCGGGCTCCGTCGGCTTTGCGCTTGGCACCGTGCTGATGAAGAAATATCCGGTCGCGCTGCCGCCGCTGGTCGGGACGGCCTGGCAGATCGGGCTCGGCTGCCTGCCGGTCACGATCGCCGGGCTTCTGATCGAGACCTCGCATTTCGAGCGGCTGACGCCGCTGGCCTGGTGGCTTCTGGTCTATTCCGCGGCGGGACAATGCCTTGCCTATGTCGCGTATTTTGCGGCGCTGACGCGGCTGCCGGCCTCGATCGCGGCGATCGGCACACTGGCGGTGCCCGTGATCGGCGTGGTCACCTCGGCGATCGCGTTGCAGGAGCCGCTGGGTGTCGGCCAGATCGTCGCGCTCAGCTTCACGCTCGTGGGCGTCGCACTTTCGACGCGGACCTGAGCCTCTAGCTGCCGATAGCGACGTCGGAACCGACGGCGCGCAGCTCCCCTTGGTGGTCATGCCCTCCCGCGAGATCGGGCGAGGTCGCGCGTTGTGCGATGCACAATGCGTCGATGGGATTCGAGACTGGTGACGCCTGCACGCAAGAGCGTTTGCGCGCCGAAGCGGAACACTTTGCGCTTCGGGGCAAGCGGCCCCCCGGGCGGCGCGGCGCATCCGGTCAAGAACATCGGGAGGGAAGGTTTCGCATGTGCCGATCCGGAAGCGACGGCCGGCTTTGGCGCGGCGACCACCGCCGACATTCGCCGCGAGAAGGACGACAGGCTCGAGACCGTGGCCTGGATTTCCGTCCGGTCCGATGATGCAGCACGGACACAGGCGCTTGCCGACCGCCCGCCGCTGCCGCCGCGGAGCTACCCGATCGCGCGCCGTTCTTCCTAATATGCCGGCCGACAACCAGACCAAAATCACGGGACGGGGATGAAGCGCTTCAGACTGAGCCAGCAGGAGATCGTGTTCGCCGTGTTCACGGTGATGTTCCTTTCGTTCTCGGTGCTGCTGCGCGGCTTTCTCACGGCCGACAACATGCTCACGCTGCTGCAGAACGTGGCGGTGCTCGGCATCCTCGGCCTCGGCATGGCGATCGTCGTGATCGGCCGCGGCATCGATCTCTCGCTGATCGCGACGCTGGCCGTGCCGCCCGGCCTCGTGCTGCAAATGGTCCAGGACGGCCATTCGCTGCCGGCGTCGCTGGTGGCGGCCGGCCTGCTGTCGATCGCGATCGGCCTCGTCAACGGCTGGCTGATTGCGTATGCGGACGTGCCCTCGCTGTTCGCGACGCTCGCGACCGGCCTGTTCGTGGCGGGGCTCGGCCAGGCCGCGCTGTTCCAGCTCGATGTCGTGCAGTGGAGCGCGGGCATGGCAGGCTTCGAGCGGCTGGGGCAGGGCACTTTTCTGGGCATCCCCACCTCGATCGTGATGTTCGCGCTCGCCGGCATCGTCGTGTTCCTGCTGCTGCGCTGGACCCGCTGGGGCGCCTACATCTACGCCGTCGGCGACAATCCCTATGCGGCGCGGGTCACCGGCATTCCCTCGCGGCCCATCATCGTGCTGCAATATGTGCTCGCCGCGCTGATCGGCTGTTTCGCGGGCCTCGTGCTGGCCGCCTCGGTCAGTTCGATGCCGACCCGCATCTTCAACTCGACCTTGATCTACGACGTCATCCTGGTCGTCGTGCTCGGCGGCATCGGGCTGTCCGGCGGCCGCGGCGGCGTCGTCAACGTCATCATCGGCACGCTGCTGATCGGGACCATGCTGAACGGCATGACCATCATGGACCTGCCCTATGCCGGCCAGAACCTGATCAAGGGCGTCGTGCTGCTGCTCGCGGTCATGTTGGACACGCTGCTCAACCCGCGCAACGAGGAGACGGCGCAGCAGGGCGATATCTGACTAGATCCAAATCAAAACGTTCAAAGGAGGAAGCATGATACAGAAATCTGTTTTGAAGGCGCTGGCCGCGATCGGGCTCACGGCGTTCGCCGCTCCAGCGCTGGCGCAGCAGGGGCTGGAGGAGCCGTTCCAGAAATCCTTCCGCGAGGCGCTCACCGGCAAGGTCGTCGCCTATGTGCCGGTTGCGATGAACTTCGACCTCACCGAAGGCTGGTATGCCGGGCTGAAGAAGGAGCTCGAGCCCTATGGCGTGAAGTTCGAGATCCGCGATCCCAACTGGAACACCAATGCCGGCGCACAGGCGGTGACCTCGCTGATCTCCGAGAAGCCGGCGGTGATGGTGATCCATAACCCCGACGTGCAGACCTACGCCAAGCTTTTGCAACGCGCCGAGAACGAGGGCATCTACGTCATCCAAATCAACATGGGCTCCGCTTATCGTTCATCGGGTTTCGTCGGCGCCAACTGGATCGAGATCGGCGAGAAGGACACCGAGGCCGTGCTCAAGGCGTGCCAGGGCAAGTCTAACAAGATCGCCATCATCCAGGGAGCGCTGTCGGCCGCGGCGAGCGCCTACACGCTCAAGGGCGTCGAGAACGTGCTGGCCAAGCATCCCGAGATCAAGGTGGTGTCGAGCCAGGC
>NZ_JAFAVV010000406.1 GCF_019242285.1 Bradyrhizobium sp. | reverse complement strand
CCCCGCAAGGGGGGAGGGAGCGCACCGTTAGCGCGGCTATCACAGTCGCCAACTGCATCGCACGTTAAAGATGAAAGACCGAGATCAAATCACAAACGCCCTCGCCGCATCCGGCTACATCGCCGATGCAGAGCTTGCGACCGCGATCGCGCTGATGCAGATGCTGAAGCGACCGCTGCTGCTCGAGGGCGAGGCGGGTGTCGGCAAGACCGAGGTTGCGAAGGCGCTCTCCGCCGTGCACGGAACTGAATTGATCCGCCTGCAATGTTATGAAGGGCTCGACCAGTCGTCGGCGCTCTATGAATGGAACTACCAGCGCCAGCTCCTCGCGATCGAGGCGCATCGCGGCCATGCCGAAGCGATCGAGGACCAGATCTTCTCGGAAAGATATCTGCTGGAGCGGCCGCTGCTCGCGGCGATCCGCCGTGACCGGCCCCCGGTGCTCCTGATCGACGAGATCGACCGCGCCGATGACGAGTTCGAAGCGTTCCTGCTCGAACTACTGTCCGATTTCCAGGTCTCGATCCCCGAGCTCGGCACCATCAGGGCGACCACCGTCCCGCATGTGGTGCTGACCTCGAACGGCACCCGCGAATTGTCCGATGCGCTGCGGCGGCGCTGCCTCTATCACTATGTCGATTATCCCGACGTCGACCGCGAGGCCCGCATCATCCTGGCGCGTGTCGCCGGCGCCGACACGTCGCTGGCGTTGCAGATCGCACGAATGGTGGAAGGCATCCGGAAGGAGGAGTTGCGCAAGGTGCCCGGCGTCGCCGAGACACTGGACTGGGCCGCCGCGCTGGTCGGGCTCGACGTCCGCGATCTGCATGACGCGCCGGAGACCGTGCACGAAACCCTGATGTGTCTGCTCAAGACTCATGAGGATAAGGCGCGGCTGACGCGCGAGGTCAGCCAGCGCCTGCTGGGGAAAGTCGCATGAGCTGCTGCGGCACCAGCCCCGATATCCATGAGATCGACGCGGTCTCGCGCCTGGTCGCGAGCCGGCTCGCCGCTTTCCTGCGCACCCTGCGCGACAACGGCTTTGCGGTCGGATTGGCCGAGGGACAGGATGCCGCGGCGCTGATGGCGTCGGGCTATGCGGCCAAGCCGGGTCTGCTGCGCTCGGCGCTGAAGCATCTGTGCTCGGCACGGAAGTCCGACTGGGAAAAATTCGATGCGCTGTTCGAGGCGTTCTGGCTGGGCAGGCGCGTGCGCTCGCGTTCGGTCACGATGGGCTCGGCCAAGGCGGCGAACAATCCATCGCTCAAAGGCCTGCAAGAGCGCGCCGAGCGCGGCGGCGATCACTCGGCGACCGACCAGGTGCCGTCCTCCGACGCCGCGCCGGAAGCGCGCGGCGGCGAAGGCCGTATGGACGGCGCCTCCCGCGCGGAGAACCTGGCCGAGGTCGATTTCCGAAAGCTCGCCGACCCCGACCAGATCGCGCAGGCGCATGAAGCAGCCGCGCGGCTCGCGCGGACGATGCGCACGCGCCTGACGCGACGCGACCTCGCGCGGCGTCACGGCGATCGCCTCGATCTCCGCCGCACCATCCACAGGAATATCAGCCATGGCGGCGTGCCGATCGCGCTGGTGAAGCGTCAGCGCAAGGAGAAGCCGTTGCGGCTCGTGGTGCTGCTCGACGCCTCCGGCTCGATGAGCATGTATACCGGCATGTTCCTGCGCTTCGTCCATGGCGTGCTCGACGCGTTCCGCGAGGCCGAGGCGTTCCTGTTCCACACCCGCCTCGCCCATGTCTCCGACGCCATGAAGGAGAAGGACGCCGCGCGCGCGCTCGACCGGCTCTCGATCCTGGCGCAGGGCACAGGTGGCGGCACCAGGATCGGCGAAAGCCTGCACACGTTCAACCGCTGGCACGCGGCGCGGGTGATCCATTCGCGTACCTGCGTGATGATCGTCTCTGATGGCTATGAGACCGGCGACGCGGCCTTGCTCGGACGCGAAATGGCTCAGCTCGCGCGGCGCTGCCGCCGCATCGCCTGGCTCAATCCGATGTTGGGCTGGGATGGCTACGCACCGGAGGCCAAGGGCATCCAGGCCGCGTTGCCTCATGTCGATCTCTACGCACCCGCGCACACGCTGGCATCGCTCGCGGCGCTCGAGCCGTATCTGGCGAGGTTGTGATGATGGTCAGCGGAGTTGAAATAACATGGGATCACGTTGGCGCGGCACCGGCGCTGCGCGCCCCTCCCCCTTGCGCGGAGGGGTTGGGGGTGGGGGTCCGCGTCGGCAGTTTTTCCTGGGTACCCCCCTCCCTAACCCTCCCCCACAAGGGGGGAGGGAACGCACTGTTGCTGTTGCGACAGTGCGATCTCCAAGTGCTGCATGGGAGGAGGCGCCCATGACCGCCATCCCCGAAGTGCTCGATCTCGCCGCGCAACTGAAGGCCGCTGAGGAAAGCTTTGTGCTCGCCACCGTCGTGCGCACGGTGTCGGTGACGGCGGCGAAGGCCGGCGCGAAGGCGATCATCCGTCCTGACGGCTCGATCGTCGCCGGCTGGATCGGCGGCGGCTGCGCCAGGGGGGCGGTGCTGAAGGCGGCACGCGAAGCTTTGGCAGACGGCTGTCCGCGCATGGTCTCGGTGCAGCCGGAGAACCTGCTGGCCGAGCTCGGCGTCAGAGCCGGCGAGACGCGCGAGGGCGTGAAGTTCGCCAGCAACATGTGCCCGAGCAAGGGCACCATGGACATCTTCGTCGAGCCGGTGCTGCCGCATCCGTCGCTCGTTATTCTCGGCGCAAGCCCGGTGGCGCTGTCGCTCGCCACGCAGGCGCGGACGCTCGGCTATCACGTCACTCTGGCCGCGCCCGCGGCCGATCTTCGCAACGCGCCCGAGGTCGACATGCTGATCGACAGCTTTCAGCTCGGCGCGCTCACAGAGGCCAAGCGCTTCGTCGTGGTGTCGACCCAGGGCAAGGGCGACGAGGCGGCGCTCCGTGCGGCAGTCGGCACGGAGGCCATCTATCACGCCTTCGTCGGCAGCCGCCGCAAGATGGCATCTCTGCGCGACAAGCTGATCGCCGACGGCGCCGATCCCGCGACACTCGATCGTATCAAGGCGCCGGCCGGGCTCGATCTCGGCGCCATCACGCCGGAGGAGATCGCGATGTCGATCCTCGCCGAGATCACGCTCGCGCGGCGGCGTGGCCAGCGCGACCCGAATCCATCGCTCAACGAGTAGAGACACTCATCATGCAGATGAACGATAGCCAGCGTA
>NZ_JAFAVV010000285.1 GCF_019242285.1 Bradyrhizobium sp. | reverse complement strand
TTCTGAGTGTGAAATTACACTTCATTAGCCGCATTTGCAGTTCGTTGGCAAGCCACCCCTTTTTCAGTCTGGGTCTTTGTCCCCTGCTTGCACGGCGAAATCGCAGCTGAATTCCCTGCTCTGCCGATAGCGTTCCCTGCTAGGGCGTGCAGGGAATTTTGGTGGCAATTCTTTGGGAACGTGCAGAATGTTACCCTCGGAAGGTCCTTAGCGAACGCAGGAAATCAGCAAATACGCTGCTAAATTCCCTGCAGGCAGGGATTAAGAGGCCGAGACCGGTTCGCTCGCGACTGCGCGGCGCACCATTCACCCTGAGTAGAAGTTGCCAGATGGCACGTGGGTCACCGTGCCTTCGTCGAAACTGAGTCCGGGCGGATCGCCGCCGGCCGCCACCATCTCCAGCGCGCGGCGGAGCATGCGGCGCTGCAGCCCGATGCCCTTGTCCGAGGTGACCAGGTGCTCCTCGCTGTGCAGCGAGACCGGGCCCTGCCCGGCCTGCGCCTCGTAATCGCCGGGCTGGTCCTGGCGTTCCTCCAGCGTGCGCTCGTGCCACGGCTTGAAGTTTTCCGCCTCCAGCCCGCGCATCGGCCGCTTGCCGTCGGGGGACCTGGGCGTGCGCATCGCCATCAGGATGCGGCTGTGGGTATCGTCGACCGGCACCGAGATGCCGATGCCGTTGGGTCGTCCCGCGCGCATGGCGACGTCGGGCACGAACATGATGTTGGGCATCATCCAGGTCGACACCCGCTCCTGATGACGGCCGTCCGCAAGGTCGCGGTGCGCGCGGTAGATCACCCCGCCGGCGATCTCCTCGAACTCGCACTTCGGCATGACCTCGAATTCGCGCACGAACTGGGTGCCGGAGAAGGTCGTGTGCAGCACCTGGACGTGGAAGGGGTCCATCACGTTGTCGTTCATGTGCAGCCACGAATAGGGCACCACCTCCGGGCCATTGATGTCGCCGTGGCTGCCGAGGCTATTGTCGAACGCCAGGTAGTCCTCGCCCTCCTCCAGCGGCTCCATCGCATCGAAGCGCGGCATCGCCGGCATGCGTTCGGGCGGGCCCATGTAAGCCCACACGAGGCCATAGCGTTCGGCCACCGGGTACCACGGCTGGCGGTGCTCGGGCCGGCACTGGCGCGGATTGGGCTCGCACGGCTGCTCGATGCACTGCCCATCCACTGCGAACTTCCATCCGTGGTAGCAGCAACGAATCCCGTCCGCCTCCACATGGCCCCAGATCAGGCTCGTGCCGCGGTGCATGCAGCGCGGGTACAGCAGGCCGGGGCGGCCCTCGCCGTCGCGGAAGACGATCAGGTCTTCTCCGAGGATGCGAACTTCCCTGGGGCGCGCGGTAACGTTGCGGCTGGCCAGCACCGGCTGCCAGTATCGCCGCATCAGTTCGCCCATCGGCGTTCCCGGCCCCACTTGCGTCAGCGCCGCATCCGGATGCTGCGAGGGCCGGCCGTAAGCGGTGCCTTGGGGGATATCCCGGGCCGCGGGTCTCGGCCGTTCAACGGTCGCCATCTGACATTCCTCTTCCGCTGCGCCGCTGAGCGGGCGCTTGGGCGCCATGCTAGTCCACGGCAGCCCCCGGCGCAATTTAACTGAGGCAACCGATTCTTAGGACTTTTGAAAGCATGATCGCGGCCCATCCGAAGCGAGCCGTGCGATGCTGCCGTTGGCCACCCAGATCCGCCTTGAGCTGCCCTCCACCGAGCGGCGCCGCAAGCCCCGCCATCCCTTGGCCCTTGAAGTCTCCGGACCGACGCGCGCGATCATCGAGAACATCTCCGAAACCGGGCTCGCGCTGCGGACCAGCGCCGTGCTCCTACTCGGCGAAACGGTCGAGCTCGAGCTCCCGATCGCAGGGACCGTCACGGCAAGGGTGGCGTGGGCCGAGGACGAACTGTTCGGCTGCGAGTTCGCCGACCCTATCGGCAAGGGCGCGGTCAGCGCCGCGCGTTTGCGCAGCCCGTTCGACGCGCCCGCCGCCACCGCCCACGAGGTGCTCGTCTGGACCCGCGCGGAGCCGCACGCGCACTACGGCGTGGCGATGGGCGTGATGCTCGCCTTCCTGCTCGTCGCCGCGATGTTCGTCGCCGCCATGATGACGGCGCCGATCGCGATTTCCTGACCGCTACCTGGCCACTTCCGCAGCGAGCATCGCCGGGCTCGGCGCCGCGGTGT
>NZ_JAFAVV010000245.1 GCF_019242285.1 Bradyrhizobium sp. | reverse complement strand
CAAGACGGCCGCCAGGCAATGACACCCGCCGTCCGCGCGCGTACCTCCGGCGAGGCGAGGCAGGTCGCGACCGCCTCGTAACCGGCCGCGCCGGGATAGGGCGCGACCCGGCTCGGCGGGCTATGATTGGCCGGGCAGAACAGGATCGTCTCGTTCGGGCCGACGGCGACGAGATCGAGGATCGCCGACGACCGCGTCAGCAGGAACAGCGGGCTTCCGCCGGCCGCGGCCCGCCGACGCAGCCAGGCGCCGAGCGCTTCCTGCGTCGCCTGGTCCAGTCCTTGTTCGACCATGTCGACGACCAGCACGATCGCGTCATCGGCTTCCAATGTGACGAGCAGGGCCATGAGCGCATCCGACGTCATGGCTCCTTCATCGACGAGCCAGGACAGCGCCCGATCGACCCGCGCCTTGAGCGCAGGGTCGGCCTCGTATCGTGCCCGCGCGGCGGTGCCGCCATCGGCCAACCGGTCCAGGCCGAGGAAGGTCGCGTTGGGCAGCGTCTCGGCCAGGCGCAGCGCCAGCCGCGTCTTGCCGCTGCCGAGCGGGCCGATGATGTAGGTCACCGGCCGGATGTCGCTGAGTTCGAACGGCTCGCCGCCCCAGGGCCAGGGCAGCTCGAAACGGACGCCGGGCGTGGCCGTCGGCTGCAACAGCCGCGCCAGTTCGCCGGTCGCCGGCGGCCGGCCGCGCGCCAGCTCGTCGCGCAGCGTGCGGACCTTCCCGATCGTGCCGGCCAGCGCCCGGAGCTGGCCTTCGAGCGTGGCCTGATGCGCGGCGAGTGCCGGCTCCAGCTCCGACGGCTCCCCGCACCGCGCCCGTGCAATCTGCGCGAGGCTGAGGCCGAGCCGGAGCAGTGCCACGATCTCGGCGGCCTCGGCCATCTGCTCCGGACCATAGGCGCGCCAGCCGGCCGGGCTGCGCTGCGGGACGACCAGGCCGCGCTGCTCATAGAGTCGCAGCGCCTTGGCGGAGACGCCGAGCTTGTTTGCGGCTTCGGACGGACTGAGAAATCGGACGGAAGGGCTCACGACTCACCTCGCCATGGTTGCTCGGCAAACCTCATCGAGGCGGTCCCAGGGGACGGGTCAAGCGGGTTTTGCGGCTTCCATCAGCATCTGATAAGATCAGATCATGGAACGGACCGAAGCCATGAGGAGACTTCGCACTTTTGCCGGCGCGTTGAAGGCGCGGGGGGCGACGTCCTTGTATTTGTTCGGTTCCACCGCCCGTAACGAGGCCAGCGACGAAAGCGACCTGGACCTCTTTTCTCGACTATGATCCTCGCAGCAAGTTCAACGCATTCGATCTGGTCGCTGTGAAGCGGTTGCTTGAGGAAGGCCTGGGGGTCGACGTTGACGTGACCGCGCGGGACGGCCTGCATCCGTTGATACGCAAGAAGGTCGAAGCCGAGGCCTCGCGGATCTTTTGATGCCGGCGCCGACTCCCTTGCTTCGCATTCACGACATGCTTGAGAGCATTCGGGGAATCGAGAAGACGATCCGCGGAAAATCCTATCGCGACTACCAGCGATCGTGGATGCTGCGGTCGACAGCCGGATCATTTGGAAAGCGGTCAAGGATGACTTGCCGCAGCTCAAGGAAGCATTATTGGCATGAAGGCGGCGCTGGCTGCAGGCGGAAGACAGGGCTGCTGCAATTGATCGAGAATACTTGGCTGCCGACGGATCGGACACGAGGCGATTCGGCCTGAGTGAAGCGCGTCGCGCCGTTTCCCCAGGCAGGAATGCCGCGGAAATCGTTGGCGCCAAAACGGAAAGTTCGCGAGGCGATGCAGGGAGATCGTCGGCTCCAGTCCTCCCGACGCGAATTTTTCTCTTTCTTTTTTACCGAAATTGTGCTTTATATCCGCCATCCCGCCGCCACCAGAGGGGCGTTTCGCGATCGTCACGAACGTGGGCGGCGGGATGCGGTGGACGCGTCAGTGCGCGAGACGAGCGCGCTCGATGCGGACGACGAAGCCGTGTGGTCCCGATCCCCCGACGCTGGGATCAAGTCGCCAGGACTGACGAAATCCTGCGCGGCGACGGTGGCCAGAGAGCCCGGAGCACCGAGGAGATCACGGTATAAGTCGTAAACCATCGCGCAGGGAAGGTCGGGGGTGTCCGGCCAAACCTGTGGTGACTGCCGCCTGCGTTTCTTGTTGCAGGCGGGCCATGGGGGCGGCCAGCCTCCGACCTTCCCTGCGCCCTCTGCTTTTTTCGAGGGCGAGATGCCCGGCAAGACTCGGACAAATCGTGTCGCGAGAATGCAGACCCATGTTTCAGCACCTGTAGCCCGATGAGCGCAGCGATATCCGGGATCCGTCGATGCGTCCTCCCGGATGTCGCTGCGCTCATCCGGGCTACTCGCTACAACCTCCGCTGTCATCGCTTGGATCAAGCCCGGCGACGACGGCAGAATTCGGATGCGCCGATGCCTCAGCTACTCCACCCCCAGCCATTCCGCCGCACTCCGCCACAGCGTCTCGCGATGCTCGGCGCGGAAGAAGCCGAAATGGCCGAGCCTCGCGGCGCCGACGTCGCCAGGGGCGATGGTCACGACCTCCGGCCTGATCGCGCTGTAGCCCGCGCACATCAATTCGACGGCGCACCGCGTCGCCCAGGGATCGTCGGCGAGGCAGAGCGCGCGCATCGCGCCCTTGAAATTCGAGAAATTGCCGCGGCCCGCGAGCGTCGTGTCGTCGAACAGATAGCCCGGGCTGTTCACCCAATGGGTCCATTGCAGGAAGACGCCCTTCGGCAGGTCCTCGCCGATCCCGGTCCAGCCCGGCGCGTAGCCGAGCGCCCGGGTCAGCGGTGTGCCGACGAGGTTGAGCAGGATGAAGACGCGGTAACGCTCAGGCGCCGTCATCAACCGCCAATAGCCGGCTTGCGCCGCGACCAGCAGCGCACGCGACACTTCGGCATTGTTGGGCAGCAGGCCGAGCGCCTGGCCGCCGAAGGAATGGCCGACATAATTGAGCGGCAGGGACTGATAGCGTTCGCGCATCCAATTCACCGCGGCGGTCGCATCCAGCGCCGCCCAGTCGGCCATCGAGGCCTCGAAGCCGCTGAGCGAGCGGGGCTGGTCGTAGCCTTCCAGCGTGCGCTGCCGGCTGCCGCCGATGCCGCGATAGTCGTAGGTCAGGACGGCGCTGCCGCGCCGTGCGAGATAGCCGGCAAAGCCGCGATAGATCTTGCGCGGGGTGGCGGTGGCCGAGTTGATCAGGACGGCGTGACGCTTGGGGCCGCGGGGCAGGAACAGCGTCGCCGCGAGCTTGTAGCCGTCGGCGGCGGGCAGGATGATGTCGTCGGAGAAAAAATCGTCCAGCGCGGCCTCGGTCACGGCGATTGCCCCGGTCGTTCGCCTTTTGCCGCTAACAAATGCGAATTCGTTTTCTCCCGCAAGAGCTTGTTGGAACGATGCGTTCTGCGGCGGAAATCCAGGTGGCGGCCGGCGAGGCGCCTGTGTATAAGGCTGCACCTCTCGATCCTTCGATAAGTAACGGTTTTTGCTCAGGAGTTGACGCCATGTCCGAGCGCTGGAGCCCCGATAGCTGGCGCGCCAAGCCGGTGCTGCAGATGCCCGCCTATCCCGACACGGCCGCGTTGGCGGAGGTCGAGGCGCAGCTTGCGAGCTTTCCGCCGCTGGTGTTCGCCGGCGAGGCCCGCAACCTGAGGAAAGCGCTCGCGCGGGTCGCGGCGGGCGAGGCCTTCCTGCTGCAGGGCGGCGACTGCGCCGAGAGCTTCGCCGAGCATGGCGCCAACAACATTCGCGACTTCTTCCGCGTCTTCCTGCAGATGGCGGTGGTCCTGACCTATGCCGGCGCGGTGCCGGTGGTGAAGCTCGGCCGCATCGCCGGCCAGTTCGCCAAGCCGCGCTCCTCGCCGACCGAGAAGGTCGGCGGCGTCGAGCTGCCGAGCTATCGCGGCGACATCGTCAACGACATCGCCTTCACCGGCCAGGCGCGCACGCCCGATCCGCAACGGCAATTGATGGCCTATCGGCAGTCCGCGGCCACCTTGAACCTGTTGCGCGCGTTCGCGACCGGCGGCTTCGCCAATCTCGGAAGCGTCCACCAGTGGATGCTGGGGTTCATCAAGGATTCCCCGCAGTCGCGCCGTTACAAGGAGCTGGCCGATCGCATCTCGGAGGCGCTGAACTTCATGCGGGCCTGCGGGCTCGACCTCGAAAGTCATCCGGAGCTGCGCGCCACCGAGTTCTACACCAGCCATGAGGCGCTGCTGCTCGGCTACGAGCAGGCCATGACCCGGGTCGATTCCACCACCGGCGACTGGTACGCGACCTCCGGCCATTTGATCTGGATCGGCGACCGCACCCGCCAACTCGACCACGGCCATGTCGAATATTTCCGCGGCATCAGGAATCCGATCGGCCTGAAATGCGGCCCCTCGCTCAAGCCGGACGAGCTGTTGAAGTTGATCGACGTGCTCAATCCCGGCAACGAGCCGGGGCGCCTGACCCTGATCACCCGATTCGGCTCCGACAAGGTCGCCGACCATCTGCCCGGCATGATCCGCGCGGTGCAGCGGGAAGGGCGGGTGGTGGTGTGGTCGTGCGATCCGATGCACGGCAACACGGTCAGTTCGACAGCGGGCTACAAGACCCGGCCGTTCGACCGCATCCTGTCGGAGGTGAAGAGCTTCTTTGCGATCCATGCGGCGGAAGGCAGCCACGCCGGCGGCGTGCACCTGGAGATGACCGGCAAGGACGTCACCGAATGTATCGGCGGGGCCCGCGCCATCACCGAGGAGGATCTCAACGACCGTTATCACACGGTCTGCGATCCGCGCCTCAATGCCGAGCAGTCGATCGACATGGCTTTCCTGATCGCGGAGCTCCTGAAGCAGGAGCGCGGCAGCAGGTTCAAGCCGGTGCCGGCGGCAGCGGGGCTCTAGCGGTGACGTTCGCGGCCAGGAAGCGCGAGGAGAGCGTGCCGGAGGTCAAGCACACGGCTCCGGGCTTGCTGCGGCTGTGGCGGGCCACCATCAATTCGCGCAAGGGCCTGGTTTTCGCCTTCCGCTCCGAGCAGGCCGTGCGCGAGGAGGTCGCCGTGCTGGTGCTGGCCCTGCCGCTGGCCTGGCTGGCTGGGGCGACTGCCATGCGGAGCGTCGAGCTGGTGGCCACGGTGGTGCTGGTGCTGGTGGTGGAGCTTCTTAACACCGCGATCGAGAAGCTCTCCGATCGCCTGACCACGGAGCACGACCCGCAGATCGGCCGCGTCAAGGATCTCGGATCGGCCGCGGTCGGCGTGGCGATCCTGATGGGCGGCCTGTTCTGGCTGTTCGCCATCGCCGAGCGCATGGGTGCGTTCTGAAGCAGCCATTGAAGTCCGGGCCGTCGCGATGCAACATCATGATATGAGCAAATCCGCCACCGAATTCGCCATCGCGCTCGCCCAGCTCAACCCGACGGTGGGCGACGTCGAGGGCAATGCTGCGAAGGTGCGCGCCGCCCGCGCCAAGGCGGCGGCCGACGGCGCCGACGTCGTCCTGCTGCCGGAGCTGTTCATTTGCGGCTATCCGCCGGAAGACTTGGTGCTGAAGCCCGCCTTCCAGTCGGCCTGCCGCATGGCGGTCGAGACGCTGGCGCGTGAGACCGCCGATGGCGGGCCGGCCGTGCTGGTCGGCACGCCCTGGGTCGAGGACGGCAAGCTCTACAACGCCTGTGCGCTTCTGGACGGCGGTCGCGTCGCGGCCATCCGCTACAAGGTCAACCTGCCGAACTATGGTGTGTTCGACGAGAAGCGCCTGTTCGCCCGCGGTCCCGCGCCGGGGCCGGTCAGCATCAGGGGGGTGCGGATCGGGGTTCCCGTCTGCGAAGACATCTGGCTCGAGGAATCCGAAGACTACGAGAACGTGGTCGAGTGCCTGGCCGAGACCGGCGCCGAGATCCTCGTGGTGCCGAACGGCTCGCCCTATGCTCGCGACAAGACCGATCTCAGGCTCTCGATCGCGGTCGCCCGCGTCACCGAGAGCCATCTGCCGCTGATCTATCTGAACCAGGTCTGCGGCCAGGACGAACTGGTGTTCGATGGCGCGTCCTTCGCGCTGAACGCCGACCTGTCGGTGGCGGCGCAATCGCCCGACTTCGTCGAGGATGTCACCACGCTGCGCTGGACCAGGGGTGAGGGTGGTTGGCGCTGCAACGGTCCGATCGTGCCGGTGCTCGAGGGCGACAAGGCCGACTACGCGGCCTGTGTGCTCGGCTTGCGCGATTACGTGCGCAAGAACCGCTTTCCGGGCGTGCTGCTCGGCATTTCCGGCGGCATCGATTCCGCGCTCTGTGCGGCGATCGCGGTGGACGCGCTCGGGGTGGAGAACGTGCGCGGCGTCATGATGCCGTACCGTTTCACCGCGCAGGTCTCGCTGGAAGACGCGGCGAAGCTCGCCGGCAATCTCGGCATCCGCTACGAGGTGCTGCCGATCGCCGACGCCGTAGAGGGCTTCGAGAAGATCCTGTCCGGCCCGTTCGCCGGCCTGCCGCGCGACATCACCGAGGAGAATTTGCAGGCGCGCGCCCGGGGCACGCTGTTGATGGCGATCTCCAACAAGACCGGCGCCATGGTCGTCACCACCGGCAACAAGTCGGAAATGTCGGTCGGCTACGCCACGCTCTATGGCGACATGAACGGCGGCTTCAACCCGATCAAGGACATCTACAAGACCGAGGTGTTCCGTCTCTCCACCTTGCGTAATTCGTGGAAGCCCGATGGCGCGCTGGGGCCGGACGGGGAGGTGATCCCGGTCAACATCATCACGCGCCCGCCGACCGCGGAGTTGCGCGAGAACCAGACCGACCAGGATTCACTGCCGCCTTACGACGTGCTCGATGGCATTCTGGAGCGCCTGGTCGAACGGGAGCAGCCGCTGGCCGCGATCGTCGAGGCGGGATACGACCGCGCCGTGGTGGCGAGGGTCGATCATCTGCTCAACATCGCCGAATACAAGCGCAGACAGGCCGCGCCGGGCGTCAAGGTGACGATCCGCAATTTCGGCCGCGATCGGCGCTATCCCATCGTCAATCGCTTCCGCGACGCCGGCACACCATTGCCCGAACCGGACGAGACGCTGGTCACGCGCGGCTCCCGCGCCTCGGTCGAGGCGTTCGAAGGATAGGATGGGATCAGCGCGTCGCCGGGATGAAGGTCGGGCCGACGGTGCGGATCTGCTTGTCCGCACCTGCGGGCGCAGCGCCGGATGTCTGCGCCGGTGCGTCGGGCGGTGCCGGGTTGGCGGCGGTTGCCGGCGGCTGGGCTGCACCCTTCTTGCCCGCGATCTGCTTGCCGAGCGGCCGCTGCTGCATCTTCTTCGCGCTTTCCTCGGTGACCGTGATGTCGCCCTGCTCGGCGCCCGATTTGTCGTCGATCGATTTCAGCGCGTCGGCCCAGGTCTGCCCCGGCGCCTTGCAGGAGCAGGAGGGGTTGAACTCGGTGCGGAAGCGGAACGCATTCTGCAGCGACGTGTAAGGCTGGCCGGTGTTGGAGACGGCCTGGTTGATGTCCTCGCCGGGATTGCGGTAGGTGAACAGGTTGGCCTCGGTCGCCGGACAGAGCGCCTTGCAGGTCCTCTCGTCGTCGCCGAATCGCGATTGCACGGTGGCGAACGAGATCGGAAAGTAGCCGCCGTCGCAGCTCCTGACGCAGACGGTGCGGAAGGTTCCCGAAGGCGCGCCGTTGTCCATGCCGGCCGGCGGATAGCCGCCGGGCGGAGCGTTGTTGTTGCCGCCGAACAGGCTGTTGAGGAAGCCACCCGGTCCCGAGGGCACCGCGGCGTTGGCATATTGCGGCCCGCAATTGTTCTGCGCCAGCGCGATCAGCACGGAGCGGCGCTGACTGTCGCGCTCAGGGCCGCCGCCGGAGCGCAACTGCTCCAGATTGCCCGTCATCTGGTCGAGATTGGCGCGCATCTGCTGAATCTGGTTGTTGACCGGGCCGCATTGCGCCGACTGGGCGCTGAACAGCGAGAAGAAACCGGAATTGTCGCAACCCATCTTCCTGGCCTGGGCGCGGATGCGGTCGAGCTCGGCCTGTTGCCGCGTAGCGGCGTCCTGATAGCGGCGGATCTGCTCCTCACGGGCGGGATCGCCGCCGCCGCGGTCGATGCTCGCAAGCTGCGCCTCGAGCCGCGGGCAGATCGGATTGACGCCCTGGCCGCCTTGCGGCTGCTGTGTCTGGCCATCCTGGTTCATCTGCGCGAACGCAGTTCCGCCCAGCATGAGGCCGATGGTCAGCGCGGTGCAGGCGAGCAGCTGTCGGGGAACAAATTCAATCAGCGTTTCAGGCATTTCCGGCCATTAAAGGTTCCGCAAGCCGTGACGCTGCGGCCGCTCCACATAGCCGCTTCTGACGGCACCGTCACGTCGTTTCCGGGGCCGCCCTGTGGCGATAACGCGCAGTTCAACGCTGGCAGGTGATCGCGACGTATTCGTCACAGCCGCCGTTCTGGCAATGGGCGCCGGTTTTGGGCACCGACCCGGTGATCTCGTCGGGATCGACCCGGCGGTAGGAGGAGGCGGCCGCGAAATCGCGCGATTGGCAATAGGCGGCCGCGGCGCGGGCGCCACATTTCTCGCCACCGGCGAGGCACTGGTCGACGCCGTAGCCGTCAGCATGGCTCGCGACGATGAACACACGAGTCTCGGCCGCCGCGGCCGAGGTGAGGAGGAGGTACGCACAGGCTGACAACACGGGAAGGGACCGCATGATGCACCTCGCGGATGAGCGGGAATCGCCAGCCCATTTGATAGAATCAAATGGTTAAGGATCATTAACCACGCTCGGGAGGCCGCACCCATTTGCGACTTAAAATGGCTTTTTCGCGGCTCTTGACGCGAGCAGGTGATTTGGCCCATGGTGCGCGCCATGAACGGTTTCCTCGCCATCTGCTGCATTTGCCGCGAGATTATGAGCTAGCGATTCGCTGGCCGAGGCCGTCTGTTCTCATGATCGAGATGATGGGACGCCCGCCAGCAGGGACGGGTGATCCATGGAACTTCGGCTTTACGATACGTTCACCCGACAGAAGCTGGCCTTCGTGCCGCTCGATGCCGCTAACGTGCTCATGTATGTCTGCGGTCCGACGGTCTACGACTTCGCCCATATCGGCAATGCGCGCCCGGTGATCGTGTTCGACGTGCTGTTTCGCCTCTTGCGGCACGTCTACGGCGCGGATCACGTCACCTATGTCCGCAACATCACCAACGTCGACGACAAGATCAACGCACGCGCGGCGCGGGATTTTCCGCAATTGCCGCTGAACGAGGCGATCCGCAGGGTCACCGAGATCACCGAGCGGCAGTTTCACGAGGATGTTGATGCGCTCGGCAACCGGCGGCCGAGCGTGGAGCCGCGCGCGACCGAGCATATCGCCGAGATGCGCGACATCATCGAGCGGCTGGTCGCCGGCGACTTCGCCTATGTCGCGGAGGACCACGTGCTGTTCTCACCGCAGGCGATGAATGCGGCAAACGCCGTGCTGCCGCGCTATGGCGCGCTGTCGAAGCGTTCGCTGGACGAGATGATCGCCGGCGCCCGCATCGACGTCGCGCCGTACAAGCGCGATGCCACGGACTTCGTGCTGTGGAAGCCGTCGAAGCCGGGCGAGCCGTCATGGCCGTCGCCGGCGGGCATTAAGGTGGGCGGCCGTCCGGGCTGGCACATCGAGTGCTCGGCGATGGCCTGGAAGCATCTCGGCGAGCAGTTCGACATTCATGGCGGCGGCATCGACCTCGTGTTCCCGCATCACGAGAACGAGCTGGCGCAGAGCGCGTGCGCCTTCCACGCCGAACGCATGGCGAATGTCTGGATGCACAACGGCTTCCTGCAGGTCGAGGGCGACAAGATGTCGAAGAGCCTCGGCAATTTTGTCACCATCCGCGAGCTGTTGGCCGATTGGCCGGGCGAGGTGCTGCGCCTCACCATGCTGAAGACGCATTATCGCTCGCCGATCGACTGGACCTTGCGCGGCATGGAGGAGAGCGCGAAGTCACTGGATGACTGGTATCGCTTCGCCGGTGATCTGCGGATGGGCCGGCCGGCTGAGGCGGTGATCGACGCGCTTGCGGACGACCTCAATACGCCGAGAATGATCGCGGAGCTGCACGGCCTGCGCAATGAGGCCGCCTCGGGAGGCGAAGCCGACCGCGGCAGGTTCGCGGCCTCGCTGTCGCTCCTCGGGTTCCTCTCGAAGAGCGCGGCGGAATGGGAGAGCCAGAAGCGGCAGGCGGGTGGTGTCGACGAGGGCGCAGTGCAGGCGCTGATCGAGGCACGCACGTCCGCTCGCGCGCGCAAGGACTTCAGGGAATCCGATCGCATCCGCGACGAGCTCGCCGCGATGGGGATTGCAATCAAGGATTCCAAGGAAGGCACCACTTGGGAGATCGCGCGATGAGCCGCTCGGATATGGCCGCGCTGCGGCCGTTCCTGCCCGCCGATACGCCAATGCTGGCAGCGATCTTCGTCGGCGCGATCCAGGATCTGACCGGCGACGATTATAGCGAGGCGCAGCAGGAGGCCTGGGCGGCGGTCGCCGAGGATGAGGTGGAATTCGGCAAGAAGCTTGCCGCCGAGCTGACGCTGATCGCAACCCTGCAGAACTCGCCGATCGGCTTCGCCTCGATGAAGGACAACGACACGATCGACATGCTCTACGTGCATCCGAGCGTGGCGGGGCAGGGCGTCGGTGGCATGCTGTGCGACGCACTGGAGAAGCTCGCGGGCGGGCGCGGCACCAGGACGCTGTCGGTCGATGCCAGCGACAATGCGTTGGATTTCTTCCGCAAGCGCGGCTATGTCGCGCGCCAGCGCAACAGCGTCACCGTCAACGGTGAATGGCTCGCCAACACCACCATGCAGAAGACGCTGGGCGACGGGACGGCGGCAGGAAATTGAGCCATGAGCCGCGAACGCCTCTACCTCTTCGACACCACGCTGCGCGACGGCGCGCAGACCAATGGCGTCGACTTCACGCTCGCCGACAAGCAGGTGATCGCGCGGATGCTCGATGATCTCGGCATCGACTATATCGAGGGCGGCTATCCCGGCGCCAATCCGCTCGACACCGAGTTCTTCGCCGAGAAGCCCAAGCTCGATCACGCCCGCTTCACCGCCTTCGGTATGACGCGGCGCGCCGGCCGTTCGGCCTCGAACGATCCCGGGCTTGCCGCGCTGCTGGAAGCCGAGGCGGACGCCATCTGCTTCGTGGCAAAATCCTCAGCCTATCAGGTGCGGGTGGCGCTGGAGACCACCAACGAGGAGAATCTCGCTTCGATTCGCGACAGCGTCGGCGCCGCGAAGAAGGTCGGCCGCGAGGTGATGCTCGACTGCGAGCACTTTTTCGACGGCTATAAGGAGGACCGCGCCTTCGCGCTGGCCTGCGCGACAGCCGCCTACGAGTCCGGTGCGCGCTGGGTGGTCTTGTGCGACACCAATGGCGGCACCATGCCGCACGAGGTCGAGGCGATTGTGAAGCACGTGGTTGAGCACATTCCTGGTGATCACGTCGCCATCCACGCCCATAACGACACCGAGCAGGCGGTTGCCAATTCGCTGGCCGCCGTCCGCGCCGGCGCGCGGCAGATCCAGGGCACGCTGAACGGCCTCGGCGAGCGCTGCGGCAATGCCAATCTGTGCTCGCTGATCCCGACGCTGAAATTGAAGCGCGAATTTGCCGACGCCTTCGAGATCGGCGTGTCGGACGCCAAGCTCGCAAACCTGATGAAGGTGTCGCGTACGCTCGACGACATGCTGAACCGCGCGCCGAACCGGCACGCCGCCTATGTCGGCGAGAGCGCCTTCGTAACCAAGACCGACATTCACGCTTCCGCCGTGCTCAAGGACCCGCACACCTACGAGCATGTGGTGCCGGAAGCGGTCGGCAACCATCGCAAGGTGCTGGTGTCCGACCAGGCCGGACGCTCCAACGTGATCGCGGCGCTCGATCGCGCCGGCATCGCCCATGACAGGAAGGATCCGAAGCTCACGCGACTGGTCGAGGAATTGAAGGAGCGCGAGGCGCAGGGCTTTGCCTATGAATCGGCAAACGCGTCGTTCGACCTGCTGGCGCGGCGCACGCTCGGCAAGGTGGCTGAATATTTCCGGGTCGAGCAGTTCGACGTCAATGTCGAGCAGCGCTACAACGCGCTCGGCCAGCGCGTCACCGTCGCACTCGCCGTGGTGAAGGTCGACGTCGCCGGCGAGCACCTGATCTCGGCCGCCGAGGGCAACGGCCCGGTCAATGCGCTCGATCTCGCGCTGCGCAAGGATCTCGGCAAGTACCAGAAATACATCGAGGGCCTGAAGCTGATCGACTACCGTGTCCGTATCCTCAATGGCGGCACCGAGGCGGTCACGCGCGTGCTGATCGAGAGCGAGGACGAGGCCGGCGAGCGCTGGACCACGGTCGGCGTGTCGCCGAACATCATCGACGCCTCGTTCCAGGCGCTGATGGATTCGGTGTTCCACAAACTCCTGAAGTCAGGTGCGCCGGTGTGAGGAGACGTCATCCATGATCGATCACGTTTCCGTCGGCGTCGCCGATCTCGATCGCGCCGCGCGCTTCTACGAAGCGGCGCTGTCTGCGCTCGGGCTCGCGCGATTGGTGACGCGGCCGGCGACGATCGGCTTCGGCAAGGCCTATCCGGAGTTCTGGATCAACTTGCGCGGCGGCATGACGAAAGTCCCGCACGAAAGCGGCACCCACATCTGTCTCCGTGCCCGGAGCACGGCCGAGGTCGAGGCCTTCCACGCGAGCGCGTTGCAGGCGGGCGGGACCTCCGACGGGCCGCCCGGCCTGCGGCCGCATGACCGCGTCACTTATTATGCCGCCTTCGTCCTCGATCCCGACGGCAACCGGATCGAGGCGGTGACGTTTCCCAAGGACTGACGACGCCGGCGTGCACCGCTGCCTCTTATTCCTGACGTGATTGCATCGGACCATCCTTGCTTTGATCTTGTGGTGACGGGGGCGAAAATGTCGATGACGCGGTTCGCGGCCAGCCTGGCGCTGGCGGTGTCGATCTGCACGGGTTGGGCATTGCAGGCGAAGGCGCTGTCGATCTCGACCGAGGTCGAGCGCGGCTTCCGTTTCTTCAAGTACAACTCCGATTTCGAGCTGCAGCGTCTCGCGTACAAGGACTTCCAGAACAGCCATGGCGGCGAGAAGCCGACCATCGCCCAGCTCGACGAGCTCCTCGCCAATGTTCACTGGTGGTTCAACCCGGTGCATGCCCGAACCGCCGCGTGGTACGGCCACAGCAACGCTGTCCGGCCGATCCAGCTTCTCGCCGATTGGCGCAAGGCGGATGTCGGCCGTCCTGCCGGTTATCTCGAACTGTCGCTGAAGCTCAAGTCGATGCGGATGGTCGATTGGGAATACAGCCCGGCCCGGATGGGCTGGGCGAGCCTGCTGTTTCCCGCCCACCAGAGCCCTTCCGATCTCGACCCTAGGAAGATCGACGAGCGGTTGATGAGCGCGTCCGCCGTCGCGGTGTGCTGGGATCGAGCCAGGCAGTCGCACACGAATTGCGGCAGTCTCGACGACTACATCAACCCGAAGAGCCACGCGGTGTTCGTCAGAGCGATCGACGCCGACGGGGGGCGCATCCTGGCTGGCGAATGCAGTTGGGAAATCGACCCGGCGAGCGGAGCGAGATTCGAGCAGCCAAAGGACGTTGCCGGCGCCGAGGTCAAAGCGAGGTGTTCCGACCAGGTCCTGGTCACGGTTCCCGCGGACAAGACGGTGGTCGTCAAGCTCCAGACCGGCTCGGAACAGGCCGAGAGCTCTGTCGGCGTCGATGACCAGCTCATCGTCGGCCTCGGCGATTCATTTTCCTCCGGCGAAGGCAATCCCGACGTCCCGGCGAAGCTTGCCTGGACCTCGGACCAGCAACAGGATTGGGCCGCCGACGGCACTGCGATCGTCGACGAGGTGACCAACGGTCCGATCCGCAAGGCGCCCGGCGATTATTTCGCGGCGCAGTGGATCGACCGCTCCTGCCACCGCTCCGCCTACAGCCATCAATTGCGCACCGCGTTGCAGCTGGCTCTGGAGGGGCCGTCGGCGGTGACGTTCCTGGACTATGCGTGTAGCGGCGCGCAGGTCAATGCGGGGCTGTTCCAGCCCTTCCAGGGACCGGAGTTCACCTCGACCAAGACGGCTTTGCCTCCCGCGCAACAGGCACAGCTTCCCCTGCTGCTCGCCGAGCTCTGTGAGACATATGATGGCGGCGAGGTCCGCAGCTCTGCGTTTTCGAGGGCGGACGAGATGAATGCCATCGCGTCCGGCCGCTACAGGCTTGGCGGCGTGATCGCCGACAAGGCCTATCGCTGCGCCAACCAGCCGGCGGGGCAGGGGTTCCGCCGTCCGATCGACCTGCTCTATGTCAGCATCGGTGGCAATGATCTCGGCTTCTCGAGCTGGATCACCGCGGCCATCACCAGGGAAGGCCTGAACGGCGCCTTCCTCCCGATCCTGAAGGAGGATGACGACAGCGACTGCGCCAATCACAAGTCGAGCTGCAAGGAGACGCGCGATCGATGGAAGATCTTCGGCGCGCGGCTCGCGCTGCTGCGCAACTTCGTCGATCACCGTCTTGCATTCAGCGCGCGCGGCGTGGCGCCGGTGCTGCTGTTCACCTATCCCTTGCCGGTGCAGGATTCGAACGGCGAGCTTTGCCCCGAAGGCAATAGCGGGATGACGGTGTTCGCCGGCCGTCTCGGCGGACCGGAGCCGGTCAAGGTCTGTCTCACCCGCAATCAGAAAGGCCTGCCGACGCTGGAGACGACGATCGACTTTGCCGAAAGCCATCTCAACAAGGCGATCACCGATCTGGCACAGCCGGATGACGGACACGGCGGAACGCGGGCCGCCTGGCAGGCGATCACGGCTTACAAATCGAAATTCGACAAACGCGGGTTTTGCGCCTCCGAGGTGCGGAAGCTCTCGGACGAGACGGCGCCGGCCGAGCCGTTCGTCGGCTGCAAGAAGGCGCGTGAGGTCGCAAGGCTGGTTGCTGCGCTGTCCCTGCACGGTCCGGCGATCCAGGAAACGCTCCATCTGCCGAGCGGCATGCCGAGCCCGACCGGCAACTGGCGGCCGTTCGACGCGGTTCTGGATTACCTTCCCTATGCGCATCGAACGCGGCTGCTGCGGACCATGAACGAGGCGGACTTCCTGGTGAACGATCTCAGCAGCCTCGCCCAGGGCAACAAGGCAAGCGGCGTTCTCAGCCTCAAGGATACGGCGACCTTCGGCGCGTTTCATCCGACCGCCGAAGCGAATGCCATCATTGCCGATGATTTCCTCGTCAGCAGCAGGGAGATCCTCAGCAAGCCGCGACAGTAGTCAGAGCCGCCGCGCGATCTCGGGAGCGATTTCCTTGGCTTCCTCCGGCACGCCTGCCGCCGCGGCCTGCAAGCTGGGCAGGATGTCCTCGACGCGCTCGGCACGGAGGATTTCCACCGCCATGGTCGGCCGGATGAACTCGGTCTCGCGCATGTGCGCGAGCAGCGCGAACAGCGGCTCCCAGAAATGGTCGATATTGGCGAGCAGCACCGGCTTGGCGTGGCGGCCGAGCTGCTTCCAGGTCAACTGCTCGACGAGCTCCTCCAGCGTGCCGATGCCGCCGGGCAGCGCCACGAAGGCATCCGAATGCTCGAACATCAGCCGTTTGCGCTCGTGCATGTCGGGCGTGATGATGAGGTCCTCGATCGGCATCATCACCTCCTTCTTCACCAGGAAGTCCGGGATGATGCCGGTGACCTTGCCACCGTGATCGAGCACGGCGGTTGCGACCGCGCCCATGATGCCGACCGAGCCGCCGCCATAGACCAGGCGAATGCGGTTCTCGGCGAGGATCTTTCCGAACGCGGTCGCTGCTTCAACGAACAGCGGATTGGTGCCGGCGCCTGAACCGCAATAGACACAGACGGTTTTGATATTGCTCATCTCTGGCATGTGGCACTGCAGCGTAGTGGGCGTCAAGCCCGGCCATGATTCGCTTTCGCTGCGTGAATCTACCGTCAACCTGACGAGTTGGAAAAGAATTGCATTTCGGAAGGCTGTACCCGGCGGCCAAACACTCTATATGACGAGCGTAATCGACGCGGAGAGACTGCGCGTGACGCCTGACAGGCTTTGAATCGATGACCCCGATCCATCCGTCCGCGCCGGGCCAAGAGACAACGCCTTCCCAACCTTCATCGGTCGAACGGGCGTCGTTGATCGGCACCTTGGCGCATCTATGGCCTTACATCTGGCCGGGCGATCGTGTCGATTTGAAGATGCGGGTGGTCTGGTCGGTAGTGCTGCTGTTGATCGCCAAGCTCGCGACGCTGGCGGTGCCGTTCACCTTCAAATGGGCCACCGACGCGCTGACGGGGGCGGGAAGTGCGCCGGTCGAGCCGTCGAACTGGATGGCCTGGCTGATCGCCTCGCCGCTCCTGATGACCGCGAGCTATGGCGCCCTTCGCGTGCTGATGGCCGTGCTGACCCAGTTTCGTGACGGCATCTTTGCGCGGGTGGCGATGCATGCCGTGCGCAAGCTCGCCTATCTCACTTTCGTGCACATGCACGAATTGTCGCTGCGTTTTCATCTGGAGCGCAAGACCGGCGGCCTGACGCGCGTGCTGGAACGCGGCCGCAACGGCATCGAGACCATCGTGCGGATGGTGATCCTGCAATTGATCCCGACCGTCGTCGAGGTGTCGCTGCTGATGGCGGTGCTGCTCTGGAAGTTCGACTGGCGCTATGTGGGGGCGACCGCGCTCATGGTCGTGGTCTTCATGGGGTTCACCTATTCGGCAACCGAGTGGCGGATCGGCATCCGCCGCAAGATGAACGATTCCGACAGCGACGCGAACACCAAGGCGATCGACTCGCTGCTGAACTACGAGACCGTGAAATATTTCGGCGCGGAGGCGCGCGAGGCCGAGCGCTACGACCGCTCGATGGCGCGCTATGAGCAGGCCAGCGTCAAGACCTACACCTCGCTGGCGTTGCTGAACACCGGGCAGGCCGTGATCTTCACCTTGGGCCTGACCGGGACCATGCTGATGTGCGCGTTCGGGGTGCGCAGCGGGCGCAACTCGGTCGGCGACTTCGTCATGGTCAACGCCATGATGATCCAGCTCTACCAGCCGCTGAATTTCATGGGCATGGTGTATCGCGAGATCAAGCAGGCGGTCATCGACATCGAGAAGATGTTCGAGGTGCTGGCGCGCCATCCCGAGGTCGAGGATACGCCGGGCGCGAAACCGCTGGCGGTGACCTCGGGCACGGTGCGCTTCGAGGACGTCAGATTCGCCTATGAGCCGGAGCGGCCGATCCTCAAAGGGCTGAGCTTCGAGGTGCCGGCCGGCAGGACCGTCGCCATCGTCGGGCCTTCCGGCGCCGGCAAGTCGACGATCTCGCGGCTGCTGTTCCGTCTCTATGACGTCTCCGATGGCCGTATCCTGATCGACGGCCAGGACATCCGCGAGGTCACGCAGTCGTCGCTCCGCGCGGCGATCGGCATGGTGCCGCAGGACACCGTGCTGTTCAACGACACCATCCGCTACAACATTCGCTACGGACGCTGGGAC
>NZ_JAFAVV010000561.1 GCF_019242285.1 Bradyrhizobium sp. | reverse complement strand
CAGGCCCTTATTTGAAGGGCATGGCGCCGCCGCTTTCGACGCAGGAAAATAGCCATTCGGCCATGGCCGTAATCCGCTCCTCTGGAGGGATGCGGTCGGTTTTGATCTGGTCGAGCGGCGCGCTTTCGGCGGCCGCGCTGTTCGCCGCGCTCGTGCTGTGGGCCCACTACGGCACGACCGTGTTTTTCGAAATGATCGCCGCAGGATTTGCGGCCTGCTTCTAACCTGAAGGAATGCCCGGGATGGACCGGACCCTTGCCCGTCCGCTAGTGATCGTCACCGCCTTTACCGCAAGCCTCCTGATCGGGCTTTTGGTCGTGCTGTGGGGCATGGGGGGTGTGCGCGGTGTCACCGCGCCCGCCGCGATCGGAGGGCCGTTCCAGCTCGTCGATCAGACCGGCGCGACGGTGACCGAGAAGAGCCTGCAAGGCCGGCCCACCCTGATCTTCTTCGGCTACACCCACTGTCCCGACGTCTGTCCAACCTCGCTGTTCGAGATGTCCGAAATTCTGCGCGCCATGGGCAAGGATGGCGACCGCGTCAACGTCTATTTCATCTCTGTCGATCCCGAGCGCGACAACACTGCCGCGGTGAAGGACTATATCTCGAGCTTCGATCCGCGCATGAAGGGCTTGACCGGCGCTCCCGAGGCCGTGGCCAAGGTGCTGTCCGAGTATCGGGTCTATGCCAAGAAGGTTCCATTGAAGGACGGCGACTACACGATGGACCACACCGCGCTGATCTATCTGATGGATCGCGACGGCCACTTCGTGTCGCCCTTCAACCTCAACCGCAAGCCGGAAGAGGCGGCGGCCGACCTGAAACGGTATCTCTGAATCGGATTTTCGGGCCGGAAGTAGCCCGCGAAACCATGCTTGGGGCATGGTCTGCGCATGATGTTTTCTCGAAGAAATCCGCTGCAGACATTTCCCATCATACGCTATAAGGCCGTCCCGCTCGTGTGGTGACTCTGACGTTCCTTTCAGTTTTGCTGCGACCTCGTCAAAGGAACGTCAGAGTCAAAGCCACACGACAATCATAAATTTTGCTAGTGTCCCTTTGGTTCTGACATTCGTAAACGTGCCTTCCGCGAAATGATACGAATGTCAGAACCGGGACACTAGCTCGAGATCAGCGGTCGAAACGTTGCAGATCAGGACGTCATTGAGTGCCCCCTCGCGGTCGGCCCGCCGTCGAATGGCGGCGCTAACGGTGGTCGCGTTGCTGGGGATGCTCTCGGCTCCGGGCCATGGCCAGGCACCGAAGCAGCCGCCGGCTCCGTCGTCGCAAGCCCAGCCTCCGGCCAAAGGTTCGGCGCCCTCAAGCCAGGGTGCGGCGAAGGCCTTGCCGGAAGCGGCGCCCCAGGCCGTGCCCGGGTTCTGGGACCCGCGCCGCCGACCCGAGCGGCCGGATCTCTCGCGCATCTCCGTGATCCGCTTCCTCACCGAGACCGACTATCCGCCGTTCAACTTCACCGGCGCCGATGGCAATCCGGCCGGCTTCAATGTCGATCTCGCGCGCTCGCTGTGCGAGGAGATCAAGGTCACCTGCACCATCCAGATGCGCCGCTTCGAGACGCTGATCGATGCGATCTCCAGCAACCGGGGCGACGCCATCATCGCCTCGATGGGCGCCACGGCGCAGCTGCGCACCAAGGTCGACTTCACCGATCCCTATTACCGCGCGCCGGCGCGCTTCGTGTCGCGCCGCGACGGCGTGTTGCCGGAAGTCCGCCCCGAATATCTGGAGGGCAAGAAGGTCGGCGCCGTCACCGGCTCCGCGCATGAAGCCTACCTCAAGGCGATGTTCACCGACGCGGAGATTCATTCCTATCCGAACGACGAGGCGCTGCGACTGGCGCTGCGCCGCGCCGAGGTCGACTTCATCTTCGGCGACGGCATCTCGCTGGCGTTCTGGATCAACGGCACCGACTCGGCGGATTGCTGCGCCTTCTCCGGCGGACCGTTCGTCGAGAGCCGCTATTTCGGCGAGGGCATCGGCATTGCCGTGCGCA
>NZ_JAFAVV010000510.1 GCF_019242285.1 Bradyrhizobium sp. | reverse complement strand
TGTCCGGAATTCTGTGTGCGAGACATAACCATCGCCAAGGAGGCGTGTTATGCCGAGCAAAGCCAAACGGATGGACCGAGCGGTAGCCAAACTTCCCTCGATCCCGAAGGAACTGGTGAGCCATTTCCTGACGGGTTCGATGACGGGCGAAGCGATTGAGGCGGCGGGCGCGGCGTTCAAGAAGGCGCTGATCGAAGCCGCGCTGAACGCGGAGCTGAGCCATCATCTGGGCTATGAACCGGGCGAGGAGCAGCCGGAGGGAACCACCAACCACCGCAACGGCGTGACGGCGAAGACGGCGCTGACAGGTGAGGGGCGGCTGGCGATCGCGACGCCGCCCGATCGCGACGGCAGCTTCGAGCCGGTGCTGATCCCCAAGCACGCGCGCCGCTTCACCGGCTTCGACGACAAGGTGATTGCCTTGTATGCGCGCGGGTTGACGGTGCGGGAAATCCAGGGGTTTCCGCTGGAGAGCTATGGCACCGATGTGAGTGCCGGCCGAATAATCCCCACTTGTGCCGGTTGAAAATTCCCCAGGTGGGCTGACGGCGTGAGCCTCAGGATCCTGGCGAGCAGCCGGTGCTGATGAGCGATGATGTCCCCTTTTCCGCTGGTGGGGGATGTGTCGTTGGTCCGACTTGGGGAGATCGTTATGATCCTTGAACTGCATCGCCAGGGCGTTGGTGTTTCGGCCATCGCGCGCCGGGTGGCACTCGATCGCAAGACAGTGCGTCGCTACATCGCACAAGGGCTGGAGCCGCCGGCCTACGGTCCACGCCAAGCGCGGACATCGCAGTTGCAGGCGTTCGAGCCCTATCTGCGCCAGCGGCTGGCGGCGTTTCCGCAATTGACCGGCCGCAGGCTACACCGCGAACTGCGTGAGCTTGGCTACGGCGGCGGTTACACCATCCTCACCGACCTGCTGCGCGAGATCCGGCCCAACGAGGTGTCGCCGTTCGAGGTCCGCTTCGAGACCCCGCCCGGGCGCCAGGCGCAGGTGGATTTCGCGCATTTCCGCACGGTGTTCACCGATGAGCCGGGCGTTGAGCGGATCATCTGGCTGTTCTCGCTGGTGCTGGGCCACAGCCGCATGCTGTGGGGCCGCTTCGTGCTGCATCAGGACATGCAGACGCTGCTGCGCTGTCATACCGCCGCCTTCGAAGCGCTCGGCGGCGTGCCGGAGCAGATCCTTTATGACCGCATGCGGACGGTGTTCCATCGCGAGGATCCCGATACCAACCCCATCGTCTACAATCGCACGCTGCTCGCGTTCGCCAGCCACTACGGCTACCTGCCGAAGGCCTGCAAGGCTTATCGGGCCAAGACCAAGGGCAAGGTTGAGCGTCCGTTCCGCTCCATCCGCGAGGACTTCTTCCTCGGCCGGAGCTTTCGCAACCTCGACGATCTCAACGCGCAGTTCCGCCAATGGCTCGATCAGGTCGCCAATGTCCGCGTCCATGCCACGACCCGGCGGGTTGTCGCCGAGCATTTCTCCGAGGAGCGCCCGGCGCTGCAGCCGCTGACCGTGGGCGCGTTCCAGGCCGTGCTGCGGCTCGAGCGACGCATCACGCGCGACGGTATGGTTTCCGTCGACGGCAATCTCTACAGCGTGCCGAGCAGCGCACGTCGGCGGGTGGTGGAAGTGCACAGCACCGCCACCGAGGTTCGCATTCTCGAGGACAGTGCCGTCATCGCCACCCATCCCGTCCTGGATGGTCGCGGTCAGCGCCGCATCATCTCCGGGCATCGGACGTTGCCGCCACCTGCTAACAGTCAGACCCCGCGCGATGATCGATCCGGCGCCCTGCGCGCCGGCGAGATCGTCGCGCTGCGGTCACTGGCGTTTTATGACGCCGTCGGCAAACGCCTTGCCGCCAACGATACCGCGGCATGAGAGACCCTCTGGCAGCCGCTACACCGATCGAACGGATCCGCACGCACCTGGTCAGCCTGCGCATGCCGCGGGCATTGGAGGCGCTGGATCATGTTGTCCAGCAGCTCGAGCGCGGCGAGGCCAGCGCCATCGAGGCGATCGAGACGCTGCTAGCCGAGGAGCTCACCATCCGCGAAAGCCGTCGCATCAAAGCGGCGCTGCAGATGGCACGGCTGACGCCGATCAAGACGCTGTCAGGGTTTGATTTCTCGTTCCAACCCTCGCTCGAGCGCAGCCGGGTCATGGCGCTGGCCGCGCTTGACTTCATCGATCGCCATGAGGTGGTTCACTTCATCGGCCAGTCCGGCACCGGCAAAAGCCACCTCGCGATTGCCCTTGGGGTCGAAGCGGTGCGAGCAGGGCGCAGCGTCTACTTCTCGCCGCTCGCCGACATCATCGACAGCCTGGCCCGCGCCGAGCGCGAAGGCCGCCTGCGCGAGCGGATCCGCTTTCTCTGCCGCTGGTCTTTGCTGATCATCGATGAGATCGGCTACCTCAGCGTCGGCGCCGGTGCTGGCAATCTGTTCTTCCAGTTGGTCAACGCGCGCTACGAGCGCGGCGCCATGATCCTGACCTCCAATCGCGGCTTTGCCGAGTGGGGGAAGGTCTTCGGCGATCCGGTGGTCGCCACCGCATTGCTCGATCGGTTGCTTCACCACGCCGTCGTCGTTCATATCGAAGGTGCCAGCTATCGGCTGCGCCAACATGCTGATCTGGTTCCA
>NZ_JAFAVV010000264.1 GCF_019242285.1 Bradyrhizobium sp. | reverse complement strand
GATCCTGTTCTGCCCGGCCAATCATAGCCCGCCGAGCCGGGTCGCGCCCTATCCCGGCGCGGCCGGTTACGAGGCGGTCGCGACCTGCCTCGCCTCGCCGGAGGTACGCGCGCGGACGGCGGGTGTCATTGCCTGGCGGCCGTCTTGATCATGTCGCGTTGTCGTTCCATCAAGGAGCGACATGATCAAGTACTTCCTCGCCTTTCTCGTCCTCCTTCTGGGGCTCGCAGGTCCGGCGGCGGCCGCCGAGCTCGACGACGCCGTCGCCGCGGCCCGCAAGGGCGACTACGCGAGCGCAGTGCGGCGGTTGTCGCCCCTTGCCGACAAGGGCGACGCCCGCGCGCAGTTCGACCTCGGCTTCATGCAGGCCTATGGCTGGGGCCTGCCGCGCGATCCCGCCGCGGCGATCACCTCCTACCGCAAGGCCGCGGACCAGGGCCTCGCGGTCGCCCAGCACTTTCTCGGCCTCGTCTATGTGAACGGCGAAGGCACCCGACCCGACGATGCGGAAGCCGCGCGATGGTTCGCCCGCGCGGCTGCGCAAGGGTTCTCCCAGGCGCAATACATGCTCGGCCTGATGACGCTCGACGGCAGGAGCGTGCCGAAGGACGTGGTGCAGGGCTACGCCCTCCTCGTCCTGGCCGGCCAGGGCGGCGTCCGGACCGCAGGCAGGACCGTACAAAAACTGCCGCTGAGCGAGTCGCAGCGCGCGCAGGCGCAGGAAATCATCGCGCGCTGGAAGCCGAAGCCTGAATCATCCGTCGCCGCAATCGCCAATCCGCGCGCGGAAGAGCTGCTAGGTCTCGACCGGCACATCGGCGAGGTCGCGGATCCTTCGACCTGGCCTGCCTCGGTGATCGGCGTGGTCGCCATCGCGCATTTCAGCACCGGCGGCTGGTGCAGCGGCACGCTGGTCGCGCCGCGGATCGTGCTCACCGCCGCGCACTGCCTGCTGAACGGCACCGAGCTGATCACCCCGGGGACCGTGCATTTCCTGGCCGGCATGAACCAGGGAACGCCGGCGTCATCGGCCGCGGCCGACCGCTTCGTCGTGGCGAAGGATTTCGTTCCGACCCTGAAGGACAAGTGGACGATCGACCGCTCGACCGCGGACTGGGCGCTGATCGTCCTGAAAGACACCGTGCCCGGCCGCCGCCCGGTCCCGGTGAAGGCGCTGACACGCGAGGAGCTGAGGGCGGCCACGTCGGCCGGGACGATCTCCGAGATCGGCTATGGCGAGGAGCGGCGCTATTCGCCGACCGCACAGCGCAACTGCCGCGCCGATCTGGGCAGGGACGAGCGGCTGCTGACGATCCAGTGCCTGGCCAATCACGGCTATTCGGGCTCGCCGATCCTGGCCGACATCGACGGCGGACCGGCCGTGGTCGGCATCTTCTCGGCCTTTCACGAGGAGACGCGATTGGGGTTCGCGGTCTCAGCCGGCCAGTTCGCGGCGGAAGTGAAGGAGTTGATCGCGGCCGAGGCCGGACGCGGCCGCTGATCGGTCCCATCCGGCCTCGATACTTCGCAATGATTGTCCAGCGCGGCCGCAGCGATCAGATCAGATCTCGCAGCACGGCTACCAAGCGGCTGCACTGATCGTCGGTTCCGACCGTGATGCGCAGGAAGTCTTCGATCCGGGGTTTCTGGAAATGCCGGACCAGAATGCCACGCGCGCGAAGCTCGGCCGCGAGCTCGGCGCCGCCGCGGCGGGGATGGCGGGCGAAGACGAAATTCGCCGCGGACGGCAGCACTTCGAAGCCGAGTCCGGACAGCGCATCGACCAGCGATCGGCGACTCGCGATGATGCGGTGGCGTGTCTCCTCGAACCAGGCCTCGTCCGCGATGGACGCGACCGCACCGGCGATGGCGAGGCCGTCGAGCGGGTAGGAATTGAAGCTGTCCTTGACCCGCTCCAGCGCCTCGATCAAGGGCCGCTGGCCGATCGCAAAGCCGACGCGCAGTCCGGCGAGCGCCCGCGATTTGGAGAGAGTCTGGACGACCAGGAGATTATCGTGACGCGCGACCAGCGGCACGGCGCTCTCGCCGCCGAAATCGACATAGGCCTCGTCGATCACCACGAGCGCGTCCGGATGCGCGGTGACCAGCGCCTCGATCGCATCGCGCGGAAGGGAGATGCCGGTGGGCGCGTTCGGATTGGCGAGCAGGATGGCGCTGCAGGGACGCCGGAAGTCGGCGATCCGCACCTGCATCGCGGCATCGAGCGGCACCTCCTCGTAGCGGACGCCATAGAGGCGGCTATAGACCGGGTAGAAGCTGTAGGTGATGTCGGGAAACAGCAGCGGCGCGTCGTGCTTCAGGAGCGCCTGGAAGGTGTGCGCGAGGACCTCGTCCGAGCCGTTGCCGACGAACACCTCTTCGGGCGTGACTTGGTAGCGGGCCGCGATCGCCTCGCGCAGCGCGGCTGCGCGTGGATCGGGATAGAGGCGCAGCCGATCGGTCGCGGCGGCGATCGCAGCCAGCACGCGGGGCGAGGGCGGATACGGATTCTCGTTGGTGTTGAGCTTGACGAGGCCCTCCTGCTTCGGCTGCTCGCCGGGCACATAGGGCGACAGGCCGCGCACGACCGGGCTCCAGAAGCGGCTCATGACCAACGCCCCGATCGCACGGTGTTCGTCCGCTCCCCTACTCCGCCGCCGCCTCGCGCACATGGCGTGCGGTGGGCGTGCGCATGGTCACGAGCTCCTCGGCAGCGGTCGGGTGCAGCGCGAAGGTGGCGTCGAAATCGGCCTTGGTCGCCTTCATCTTCACCGCGATCGCGACCGCCTGGATGATCTCGGCGGCGGTATCGCCGACGATGTGGCAGCCGAGCACGCGGTCGCTCGTGCCGTCGACCACGAGCTTCATCAGCACGCGGGTGTCGCGGCCGGACATGGTCGCCTTGATCGGCCGGAACGCGGTCTTGTAGATGTCGACGCGGGCAAACTGCGCGCGCGCTTCCATCTCGGTCAGCCCCACCGTGCCGACCTCCGGCTGCGAGAACACCGCGGTCGGAATCGAGGAATGATCGACCTCGACCGTGCGCTTGCCGAACACGGTGTCGGCAAAGGCGTGGCCCTCGCGGATCGCGACCGGCGTCAGGTTGTGGCGATGGGTGACGTCGCCGATCGCGTAGATGTGCGGCACCGAGGTCTTGGAGAAATGGTCGACCGCGATGCCGCCATTGCCCGGATTGATGGCGACGCCGGCCTTTTCCAGCCCGAGATTGGCGACGTTCGGATGCCGGCCGATCGCGAACATCACCTGGTCGGAGGCGACGCTCGAGCCGTTCGACAGATGGGAGGTGTAGTCCCTGCCGTGCTTGTCGATCTTCGTGACCGTGCAGCCGGTCAGCACGGTGATACCCTCCCGCTCCATCTCGGCGCGCACATGGGCGCGAACGTCGTCGTCGAAGCCGCGCAGGATGTTGTCGCCGCGATAGATCACCGTCACGTCGGAGCCGAATCCTGCGAAGATGCAGGCGAATTCCAGCGCAATATAGCCGCCGCCCTGGATCAGGATGCGCCGTGGCAGCTCGGGCAGATGGAAAGCCTCGTTCGACGAGATCACATGCTCGATGCCGGGAATGATCGGCCCGTGATTGGGCGCCGATCCCGTCGCGATCAGCACCGTCCCGGCGCGGATCGTTTCGCCGGTCGACAGCCGCAAGCTGTGCGGATCCTCGAACACGGCGCGCGCCTTGGCGATGCGCGCGCCCGACTTCTCGACATTGCTGGTGTAGGCGGCCTCCAGCCGGGCGATCTCCTTGTCCTTGTTGGCGATCAGCGTCGGCCAGTCGAACGTCGCGGCTGGAATGGTCCAGCCGAAGCCCGCGGCGTCCTCGATCTCCTGATGAACGTGCGAGCCGATCACGAACAGCTTCTTAGGCACGCAGCCGCGGATCACGCAGGTGCCGCCCATCCGGTATTCTTCGGCGATCATGACGCGCGCGCCGTGCCCCGCCGCGATGCGGGCGGCGCGTACACCGCCTGAACCGCCTCCGATGACGAAAAGGTCGACGTCGAATTCAGCCATGTTCCAACCTCGACCTCCGTTTCATCCTCTGCTCAGATCTGCTTACCCCGCTTGCGCATTTCGGCGCGGAACTCGCCGTTGACGGTCTCGGCGAACTGCTGGGCCCATTGGTTCATATAGGCCATGCTGAACTGAATTGCCTTGGGCTCGGTGCCGAGCAGCTTCTGCCCGAGCGGCGACTTGTAGAAGGTCACAAGGTCCTTCAGCTCCTGCTCGGTGAATGCCTGGGCGTAGATCTGGGCCATGCCATCGCCGATCTCCTTCTCGCGGCCGGCCAGGTTCTTGGCCACGATGAGCGCGACCTCGTTGAGGTCCTTCTGGTAGTTCAGGTTGGTCTGCAGGAGCTGGGCCTTGGTCTGCTCGACGATGTTGGGAACCGCGTTGGCGTACATCGCCGCCGCATTCTTCAGCGCCAGGATTTCCTTGGCGGCGGCAATGGCGCCAGGCGACGCCTTGGGCGGCGGCGCCGCCGGCTGCTGCGCGCCCGCCGGCAGGCCGGCCAGCGTCACGCCCAGAGCCAGCGCCAGCCCAGCCGCCGACACGATCTTGAAAACCCTCTTCATTCCGCTTCTCCTTGGGATTACGACTGACGCCGTTCAACCACGCGAATTCCCTGCGTGCCCGCCAGGACGGCGGTGCTCGCGAGCCCGATGAACAGCCCATGCTCGACGACGCCGGCAATCGCGCTCAGCAAGGCCGCCAGACGCGGGGCATCAACTATTCGTCCAAGATGGGTGTCGACGATCCAGTGGCCGCCATCGGTGACGAAAACGTGGCCGTCGGCGGTCCTGCGGATGGCCATCTGCCCGGCAACACCGCTTTCCGCGAACGCTGTTGCCATCGCGCGCTGCGTCGCTGCGGCGCCGAACGGGATGATCTCGACGGGAAGCGGAAAGCGGCCGAGCGTCGCGACCCATTTGGACTCGTCGGCGATCACAATCATGCGATCAGAGGCTGCGGCGACGATCTTTTCGCGCAACAAGGCACCCCCACCGCCCTTGATCAGGTTGAGTGCCGGATCGATCTCGTCCGCGCCGTCGACGGTCAAATCGAGCCGGTCGATCTGGTCGAGCGTGGCCAGGGGCACGCCGCAACGCTCGGCGTCGGCGCGAGTCGTCTCCGACGTCGGCACGCCCACGACATCGAGCCCGTCACGGACCCGCTCGCCGAGCAGCTCGACGAAATGCTTCGCGGTCGAGCCGGTGCCGAGCCCGAGTCTCATGCCATCGCGCACCTCGTCGAGGGCGCGCGCGGCCGCCTGGCGCTTCAATTCGTCCATCGTCACTTCTGGAACCGACCCCGAGAGACCCGCCGCCCCTCCCCACGGGCCGGCGGCCTATCTAGCCCCGTTTGGCAGGCGGGAATAGCGCCGATTGGGGCTTGACCTTCTGACTTTCGTTCAGCCCGTCACCCCCTCCATGGCCCGCTGGATGGCGGCGAACCGCTCGTCGACATCGGCGCGCATGTTCGGATGGGTGAAAACGTAGAGTTTCTCCTCCCGAATCGCGTCCAGGACGCGGGCCGCGACATCGGCGGGGTCGAGCCCGGCCTCCAGACGCCTGGCGAGCTCGGCCAGCATCTGGGCAGCGGGGCTCGCCGGATCGAGCGACGGCGTCGCGCCATACTGCGCCTGCCGGTTGCGGCCGCTCTCGCCGATGCGGGTCCGCACGAAGTACGGACAGAGCACGCTGACCCCGATTCCCTCGCCCCTGAGCTGCCCCCAGAGTCCTTCCGACATGCCGACTACCGCGAACTTGCTCGCCACATAGGGACTGAAGCCGAGGCCGCCATTCATGCCGGCCATCGAGGCGGTATTGACGATGTGGCCGCCTTCGCCATGCGCCCGCATATGGGGAAGAAAGGCCTTGATGCCATGCACGACCCCCATCAGGTTGACGTCGATCACCCATCGCCAATTGTCGAGCGAGATGGTGTCGATGCCGCCGCCGGCGGCGACGCCGGCATTGTTGCAGAGGATATGGACGTTGCCGAAGGCCTCGCGCGTAACGTGGGCGGCTTGCTCGACACTCCCGGCATCGGCGACGTCGCAGGCGACGCCGCGGACGTCGGGCGCAACATCCCTCAGCATGGCAATGGCCCGGTCGAGCGCGGCGGTCTCGATGTCGGCCAGCATCACCTTCATGCCGGCCATCGCAAAGGCCCGGCCCATCGCGAGCCCGATGCCGGAAGCACCGCCGGTGATGAATGCCGTCCTTCCTTTCAGTTGCTGCATGAATTCCTCCCTATGTTCTGGATCTTGAGGACACCTCATCTGCACCTTGCATGCCGGGGCCAACACCGCTAGCCCTGCTCGATGGTCAGCATCACCCCCACCATCGTCTTCGATCTCGACGGCACGCTCGTCGACACCGCTCCCGACCTCATCAGTGCGCTCAACCACGTTCTCGCCCGCGAAGGCCTGCCGCCGGTGCCGCTCGCCTCGGCGCGCAACATGATCGGCGCCGGCGCGCGCAGACTGCTCGAGCGCGGGTTGGAGCTGGAGGGCCGCGTCGTCAGCGTTGCGGATCTCGACCGCCTCACGGCTGATTTCATCGCGTTTTATGCCGATCATATCGCCGACGCTTCGCGGCCGTTCGAGGGGCTCGAGATTGCGCTCGACGAATTGTCGTCGCGCGGCTATCGGCTCGCGGTCTGCACCAACAAGCTGGAATGGCTCTCGAAGCTGCTGCTCGATCGCCTGGAATTGAGTGAGCGGTTTGCCGCGATCTGCGGCGCGGACACGTTTGGCGTGTCGAAACCCGAACCGGCAATTCTGCAGCAGACGGTGGTGCGGGCCAGCGGAAAATTGTCCTCGGCCATCATGGTCGGCGATGCCGGTACCGACATCGGCGTCGCCCGCCGCGCCCGGGTTCCCGTGATCGGGGTGTCCTTCGGCTATACCGACGTTCCGATTGCCGAATTGAAACCGGACCGGCTGATCCATCACATGAAGGAATTACCGCTCGCGGTCGAGGAACTGCTGGCGCACACCTGACTAAGCCCTTGATAGGACTCGCCATTTTGCGCCGGTTCCAGGAGGAAATGTTAACCATCAATTAACGTTACCGAACCGTCGGGTTGCACAGGTGTTTTGACACTCCTATGGTCGGCGCGGGGATTGCGACCTCCGGTCGCAGTTAAGGTGGTGGAAAAACATGCGTCGTGTCATTGCGATTGCTGCGGCGGCAGCAAGCCTGGGCGGATGCTCGTCCTTTTCGTTCGACTATTTCAAGTCGGCGCCGACACCGGTCCAGGTCCAGCTCGAATCCAGTCCGCCGGGCGCCGACGCCCGAACCTCGATCGGGCCGGGCTGCAAGACGCCCTGCTCCGTGTCGGTGACGCCGCCCGACCAGGGCGGCTTCTCGGTGACCTACACCCTGAACAAGTACCAGCCGGCCACGATCCAGGTACAGGTCATGCGCAATCCCGGTGATCTTACCACCGCGGCAACGACCACGATCGACCCGAGTCCCGTATTCGCGGAACTCCAGCCGATGGGGCCGCCGCCGAAGGCGCACAAGCTGCGGCCCAGGAAGCCGAAGGCCCCCGCAGCCGCCACCGCGCCTGCCGACCCGTCGCCGTTCCCTGGCCCGGGCGCGCCGGCGCCGACCGGCCGATAATCGCCCGCACTGCAGCAATCGGACTTTCCGGGCGGCGAACGGATTGTCGGCGGGTCGCATCATGCTTAGATTGCGACCAATTCCAGATTCCGCCGATCGCGGTTTGCGGTCCCGTCCAACAGCAAGGCCTTCGATTTGATGACCGGACCCGATGTGAGTCCTCTTCCAACGCCGTCGCGTCCGATGATCGATCCCTTCGGCCGGAGCATCAGCTACCTGCGGGTATCGGTCACCGACCGCTGCGATCTGCGCTGCTTCTACTGCATGTCGGAGGACATGACCTTCCTGCCCAAGGCCGATCTGTTGAGCCTGGAAGAGCTCGACCGGCTGTGCTCGGCCTTCATCCGCAAGGGCGTGAAGAAGCTCCGGCTGACCGGCGGCGAGCCTTTGGTCCGCCGCAACGTGATGTCGCTCGTGCGCTCGCTGTCGCGCCATCTCGGCACCGGCGCATTGCGCGAATTGACCATGACCACCAATGCCACGCAGCTCGCCCGCTTCGCCTCGGAGCTCGCCGACTGCGGCATGCGCCGCATCAATGTCTCGCTGGACACGCTGGACCCGCAGAAATTCCGCGCGATCACCCGTTGGGGCGAGCTCGACAAGGTGCTGTCGGGCATCGGCGCGGCACGCGCGGCCGGACTCGCCGTCAAGATCAACGCGGTGGCGCTGAAGAATCTCAACGAGGACGAAATTCCTGCGCTGATGGAATGGGCGCACGGCAACGGCATGGCGCTGACGCTGATCGAGGTGATGCCGATGGGCGAGATCGGCAGCGGCCGCATTGATCAGTACCTGCCGCTGTCACTGGTCCGAGCGCGGCTGTCCCAGCGCTACACGCTGACCGACCTCGCCGACGATACCGGCGGGCCGGCCCGTTACGTCCGCGTCGCCGAGACCGGCGGCAAGCTCGGCCTCATCACCCCGATGACCCATAATTTCTGCGAATCCTGCAACCGGGTGCGGATCACCTGCACCGGCACGATTCACACCTGCCTCGGCCAGGAGGACGCCTCCGACCTGCGCAAACCGCTGCGGGCCTCCGCCGACGACGACCTGCTCGACGCCGCGATCAATCGCGCCATCGGCGCCAAGCCGAAAGGCCATGACTTCATCATCGACCGCCGTCACAACCGGCCGAGCGTCAGCCGCCATATGAGCGTGACCGGCGGCTGATCGGCTCCGTGGATTTACCAAGCCGTCGCAACGGCTTGACGGCGTCCCGATTTGCCGATTTTCCAATTGACGGCGCGAAAGCACGCTGAAATGGTGATGAGCTTTCGGGCACGATCATCCAATACCCGCATGGCCGGACAGGCCGCTGCGCGCAGGCGCAGTCAAGACGGCCGACCACCGGGGAAACTCTTGGGAATGCTCCTTCACATCAGCCGTTCGCCGACGCGACGGCCGTTCGCGCGCCGTCGCCGCGTGGCGGCGGGACACGACGATACGAGATCACCGGCACGCGCCAAGGCGCGGCCGTGGAGAACATGATGCGTCCATTGCTGGCGTTGAGTACGGCCATCGATCAGATCAACGAGAAGATCGGCTATGTCTGCAATCTGCTGGTGCTGACCGCCTGCCTCGTCAGCGCCGCCAACGCGATGATCCGCTACGCATTCAGCTACTCCTCGAACGGCTGGCTCGAGGCACAGTGGTACATGTTCGCGATCCTGGTGATGTTCGGCGCGTCCTACACCTTCAAGCGCAACGAGCATGTGCGGGTCGAGATCTTCTATCTCTTCCTGTCCGAGCGCGGCCAGCTCTGGCTCGACCTGATCGGCACCCTGTTCTTCCTGATCCCCGCCTGCCTGCTGCTGTCCTATCTGTCCTGGCCGTTCTTCATGCAGGCCTATTCGGTCGGCGAGGTATCGGGCAACGCCGGCGGCCTGATCCGCTGGCCGATCAAGTTCGTGATCCCCTCCGGCTTCGTCATGCTGGCCCTGCAAGGCGTCTCCGAAGTCATCAAGCGCATCGCGGCGCTGCAGGGCTACGTCACGATCGACGCGAAGTACGAGAGGCCGACGCAATGATCACGCTGGAGATGATGCCGCCGATGATGTTCGGCGGCCTGGTTCTGGCGATGCTGATCGGCTTCCCGGTCGCCTTCACGCTGGCCGCGGTCGGGCTCTCCTTCGGCTTCCTCGCCATCCATCTCGGCTTCTTCGACCTGAACTTCCTGCAGGCGATCCCGGGCCGCGTGTTCGGCAGCGTGCTCTCCAACGAGCTTTTGCTCGCGATCCCCTTCTTCACCTTCATGGGCGCAGTGCTGGAGCGCTGCGGCCTCGCCGAGGACATGCTGGACTCGATGGGCCAGTTGTTCGGGCCGGTCCGCGGCGGGCTCGGCTACTCGGTGATCATCGTCGGCTTCATCCTCGGCGCCATCACCGGCACGGTGGCGGCGCAGGTCATCGCCATGGCGCTGATCTCGATGCCGGTGATGATCCGCTACGGCTACAACATGCGCTACATCACCGGCGTGCTGGCGGCCTCCGGCACCATCACCCAACTGGTGCCGCCGTCACTGGTGCTGATCGTGCTCGCCGACCAGCTCGGCAAGTCGGTCGGCGACATGTATCTCGGCGCCTGGGGCCCGTCGGTGTTCCAGATCCTGCTGTTCGCCGGCTACACCTTCCTGCTCGGCATCTTCAAGCCGAGCCACGTGCCGGCGGTACCGAAGGAGGCGCGCACGCTGACCGGCTGGGCGCTGTGGAAGAAATGCCTGATGGGCATCATCCCGTCCGCGGTCCTGATCTTCGTCGTGCTCGGCACCATGATGATGGGGCTCGCGACCCCGACCGAGGCCGGCGCCATGGGCGCGGTGGGCGCCATCGTGCTCGCCGCGATCCACCACAAGGACTTTTCTTCGGCCGGAAACAAGGTGCTGGTGATCGGCATCGTCGCCGCCGGCGTCGGCACCATCGTCGGCATCTACATGACCGAGGGCGCGCTGTTCAGGGCGGCCTTCGCCGTCACCTATCTCGCGGTGGTCTGGATCTGCCTCGAGGCGGTGCGCATCGGAGACCTGCGCGACCTGATCAAGCAGGGCTACGAGACGACCATGCGCATCACCACCATGGTCACGTTCATCCTGATCGGCTCGACCTGCTTCTCCGTGGTCTTTCTCGGCGTCTCCGGCGGCGTCTGGCTCGAGCATCTCCTGACCTCGCTGCCCGGCGGCGTCTGGGGCTTCCTGCTGTTCATCAACATCTTCATCTTCTTTTTGGCGTTCTTCCTCGACTTCTTCGAGATCGCCTTCATCATCCTGCCGATGATCGCGCCGATCGCGCAGAAGATCCTCGCGCCCGCCGTCGGCGAGGGGCCAGCGCTGATCTGGTTCGGCGTCATGCTCTGTGTCAACATGCAGACGTCGTTCCTGCATCCGCCGTTCGGCTTCGCGCTGTTCTATCTGCGCGGCGTGGCGCCGAAGGAGGTCAAGAGCTCCGACATCTACTGGGGCGCGATGCCCTGGATCGGATTGCAGGCGATCATGGTGATCCTGGTGATCGCGTTCCCGAGCACGGTGACGGCGCTGCTCGACAAGCCGGTCGACGTCGATCTCAACAAGGTCAAGATCGAGGTGCCGCAGATCGACCTGCCGCCGCTGGATTTCGGCCCGCCGAAACAATAACCAAGAGGGTGCGGCCATGGCAAAACCCCGGAGCGCAAGCTCCGGGGTTTTTGTTTGCGGCGTGCTCGCTGGTTCAGCTCTGCGAATGCCGCGCCATGAAGTTGTCGTAGCCGACCTCGGCGACCTGGAACCAGGAATAGCTGTTGTTCGAGAAACTGGTCAGTGACTCGTAGACCTTCTTGAAATTCGCGTTCGTCGCCGAAACCTCGTTGTGCAGCTCCCTGGCGGCCTTGAACGAGGCCTCCATGATCGGCGCGGAGAACGGATGCAGCTTGGTGCCGCCGGCGAGCAGCTTGCGCAGCGCCATCGGATTGACCGAGTCGTATTTCGCCATCATCCAGTTGTTGGCGAGGTGACCGGCCTGCTCGAGCACGCTCTGGTAGGATTTTGGCAGCGCGTTCCATTTGTCGAGATTGATGAAGGCGAGCAGCATGGTGCCGCCTTCCCACCAGCCGGGGTAGTAGTAGTGCGGCGCGACCTTGTAGAGCCCGAGCCGCTCGTCATCATAGGGACCGACCCACTCGGCGGCATCGATGGTGCCCTTCTCCAGCGCGGGATAGATGTCGCCGCCGGCGAGCTGCTGCGGGACGCAGCCGAGCTTCTGCATGACGCGCCCGGCGAAGCCGCCGATACGGAATTTGAGGCCCTGCAGGTCCTCGACGCTGTTGATCTCCTTGCGGAACCAGCCGCCCATCTGGCAGCCGGTGTTGCCGGCGAGCAGCGAGGTCACGTTGTAGCTCCTGAAGAACTCGTTGAGGTTCTCCCTGCCTCCACCGAGCGTGTACCAGGCCTGGTTGATGCGCATGTTGGGGCCGAACGGCACCGAGGAGCCGAAGGTGAAGGTCGGGTCCTTGCCAAAATAGTAATAGGGGGCGGTGTGCCCCATCTCGACGGTGGCGCTCTGCACGGCGTCGAGTACCTGCAGGCCGGGCACGATCTCGCCGGCGGCAAAGGTCTGGATCTGGAACTTGTTGTCGGTGGCCTCGCCGACCATCTTGGCCATCATCTCGGCACCGCCGTGCAGCGTGTCGAGCGACTTCGGCCAGCTCGTGGTCATGCGCCATTTGATCTCCGGCATCGACTGCGCGATCGCAGGCGAAGCGACCGCCGCTGCGCCCGCAACGCCCAACCCGGTGACCTTGATGAAATCCCGCCTTTTCATGATCCCTCCCTGGAGTGACTTTGTCGATTTCAGCCTTCTGC
Organism: Bradyrhizobium sp.; assembly: GCF_019242285.1. Lineage (GTDB taxonomy): Bacteria > Pseudomonadota > Alphaproteobacteria > Rhizobiales > Xanthobacteraceae > Bradyrhizobium. The sequence goes on along the minus strand of NZ_JAFAVV010000264.1, from coordinate 4,088 downwards.
TTCGAGGGCTCGTCTTGAACATGAAACATCCAGTTCCCGATTTCCATCCCCGATGCCACAAAAAAGCCCGACCTCGGGTGAGGCCGGGCTTCTTTCTACGACTTAAGGCTTAGATCGACCTCGATCAGCCGCGGGTGCGCGAGCGGATCATGAAGGTGTCGAACGTATACTCGGCGACCTGCCACCACAGATATTCGTCGGAGCGATAAGCCTGCATGGCGTCGATCGACTTCTTGAAGTCGGCGTTCTTGGCCGAGATCTCGCCCCACAATTCGTTGGTCGCCTTCAGGCAGGCCTCGAGCACCTCGTTGGTGAAGGGACGAAGCTGGGTGCCGCCAGCGACCAGCCGCTTCAGCGCCGACGGGTTCTGCAGGTCGTAGCGCGCCGCCATCCAGGTGTTGGCATAGGCGGTCGCCGCGCTGACGATCGCCTGGTAGCTCTTCGGCAGCGAATTCCATTTGTCGAGGTTGCAGAAGGCATGCACGGTCGGGCCGCCTTCCCAGAAGCCCGGATAGTAGTAATACTTCGCGACCTTCTGGAAGCCGAGCTTCTCGTCGTCATAGGGGCCGACCCATTCGGCGCCGTCGATCGTGCCCTTCTCCAGTGCGGGATAGATGTCGCCGCCGGCGAGCTGCTGCGGCACCACGCCGACCTTCTGCAGCACCTGCCCCGCGATGCCGCCGATGCGGAATTTCAGGCCCGACAGATCGGCGACCGTCTTGATCTCCTTGCGGAACCAGCCGCCCATCTGGGTGCCGGTGTTGCCGCAGGGAAAACCGATGACGCTGAACTTCTTGAAGAACTCGTTGCCGAGCTCCTGGCCGCCGCCCTGGTACCACCACGAGTTCTGCTGTCGCGCGTTGAGCCCGAACGGCACCGAGGCGTAGATCGCGAAGGTCGGGTCCTTGCCGACGTAATAATACGAGACGGTGTGGCTCATCTCGACGGTGCCGTTGGTGGTTTCGTCGAGCGCCTGCAGGCCCGGCACGATCTCGCCGGCGGCGAACACCTGAATCTGGAACTTGTTGTCGGTCATGTCGGCGACGTATTTGGCGAACTCGACCGAGGCGCCGTAGATCGTGTCCAGCGACTTCGGGAAGCTCGACGTCATGCGCCATTTGATCTCCGGCGAGGACTGCGCGATCGCGGGCGATGCCACCGCGCTCGCCGCCGCGCCGACGGCGGAAACCTTCAGAAAATCTCGACGCTTCATCAAGCCATCTCCTTGTTGGGGCTTTCCCCCGCGCATCAAGCAATCCTGCCTCGACGCGAATCCGGTTGGCGCCGCTCTAACATGGATGCAGGGTGCGCGAAAACGCGACGAAGGCATGACTGGACTGTTTAAACCAAAGTCGCATCCCACCTTCGGGGGAGCCGCTCAGGTTGCGGTCACGCCCGCGAGCCGGTCGCGGACCGCGGCGGCAATGGCCCGGTAGGCGGCGGCATGCGGCCCATCCGGCGCGGAGACGACCACCGGGTTGCCGGCGTCGGAGGTCTCGCGGATCGCCATGTGCAGGGGGATTTCGCCCAGGAAGGGGACGCCGAGGCGCCTGGCCTCATGGCGGGCGCCGCCATGGCCGAAAATGTCCGAGCGGGTGCCGCAATGCGGGCACTGGAAATAGCTCATGTTCTCGATGATGCCGAGCACCGGCACGTTCACCTTGGTGAACATCGCGAGCCCCCGCCGCGCGTCGATCAGCGAGAGGTCCTGGGGCGTCGAGATGATGATCGCGCCCTTCAGCGGCACGTTCTGCGCCAGCGTCAGTTGCGCGTCGCCGGTGCCGGGCGGCATGTCGACCACCAGCAGGTCGAGCGTGCCCCAGGCGACGTCGCGCAGCATCTGGGTGATCGCCGACATCACCATCGGCCCGCGCCAGATCATCGCGGTGTCTTCCTCGACCAGGAAGCCGATCGACATCACCTTCAGCCCGAAGCGATCGACCGGGATCATCTTGCGGGCGTCGTCGAGCTCCGGCTTCTGGTTGATGCCGGCCAGCCGCGGCACCGACGGACCATAGATGTCGGCATCGAGCAGCCCGACCTTCAAGCCGAGGTCGCGCAGGCCGAGCGCCAGATTGAGCGCAGTGGTGGACTTGCCGACCCCGCCCTTGCCGGAGGCGACCGCGATGACGGCGGCGATGCCGGGAATTTCCGCCTGCCGCGCCATCGGCGATCCCGCCGGGCTGTGCGGCGGCCGGTGCGCCGCGGCCGGCGCCACGCCGGTCGCACCGCGCGATCGGGCATCTGCGGGCGCGCCGGGCCTGCGCTCGGCGGTCAACGCGACCATCGCCGCGGATACGCCGGGAAGTGCGCGCAACGCACCTTCGGCCTGTGCCCGGACGCTCTCCCACGCCCGCGCCTCGCCGGCCTCGACATTGATCGACAGGAACACCTTGCCGTCATTCACCGTGACCGGCGACAGCACCTTCGCCTCGGTGAGGGCCACGCCGCGCGGCGACCTCACTCTGGCCAGGCAATCGAGAACCTGCTGCTGTGTCACGCTCAAGACCGCATCTCCTACAAGCCGCGTCCGACCACAAAGAGCGGCGGACGCGGCTTATAAAGCGGTCCGGCTCACAAGGCTACCGTGGTTCCGACGTCATCGTGCCGCTCCGACGGCGCGGCACCCTGCTCCTTGGCGGCCTCGTAGTTCAACTCGATCATGACGCCGTTGGGGTCGTTGACGAAGATCTGCCAGAGGTCGCCGCCGGGAACCTGCCGCGCATCGAACGGCATGGCCTTGGATGTAAGACGGCTCTTCATGCCGTCAAAGCCCTGGCTGGCGAAGGCGACATGGTGGACGACGCCGGAATCCGGCTTCTGCGCCTCGTCGGTCTGGGAGATGTCGACGAGGTGCACCACCGCCTTGCCCTCGCTGTACATCCAGGCGCCGGGGAAGGCGAAATTCGGCCGCGATCCCTTCTCGAGGCCGAGCACGTCCTCGTAGAAGCGGACGGTGTCGCCGAGATTGCGGGTCCGGATGTTGAAATGGTCGAGCACGCCTACGCTCATGCCCATGCGGTACACTCCCTTTTTTGTGAGGTTGTTTGGTAAGCTACCCTATCACGGGCCCGGCGTTTTGGGAGACACGAAGCCGTTGCCCTTGGCTGCGCAGGGGGTATGGTGCCCCTCCTCAGGCAGATGACGGCGCGGCGCGGTCCGGGCGCCTGCCGGCACAAGGTCCTCAAGCAAGGTAGCACACATGGCTAAAGTCGCTTTTCTCGGTCTCGGCGTGATGGGTTTTCCCATGGCAGGACATCTGGTGAAGAAAGGTGGCCACGAGGTCACGGTGTACAACCGTACCGCGGCGAAGGCCCAAGCCTGGGCCGAGAAGTTCGGCGGCCGCACCGCGCCGACGCCGAAGGCCGCAGCCGAAGGCCAGGACTTCGTGATGTGCTGCGTCGGCAATGACTACGATTTGCGCGCGGTCACGATCGGCGCCGACGGCGCCTTCGCCGGCGTGAAGAAGGGCGCGACCTTCGTCGACCACACCACGGCTTCCGCCGACGTCGCCCGCGAGCTCGATGCCGCGGCGAAGAAGGCCGGCTTCAAGTTCGTCGATGCCCCCGTCTCCGGCGGCCAGGCCGGCGCGGAGAACGGCGTGCTCACCGTCATGTGCGGCGGCGACGAGGACGCCTATGCCGGCGCCGAGCCGATCATCGCCGGCGCCTATGCGCGGATGTGCAAGCGGCTCGGGCCTGCGGGCGCAGGCCAACTGACGAAAATGGTCAACCAGATCTGCATCGCAGGCCTCGTCCAGGGCCTCTCCGAGGGCATCCATTTTGCGAAGAAATCCGGCCTGTCGGTCCCCGACGTGGTCGACACCATCTCCAAGGGCGCCGCGCAGTCCTGGCAGATGGAGAACCGCTACAAGACCATGAACGAGGGCAAATATGATTTCGGTTTTGCCGTCGAATGGATGCGCAAGGACCTCTCGATCTCGATCGCCGAGGCCCGCCGCAACGGCGCCAGCCTGCCGGTCACCGCGCTGGTCGATCAGTTCTATTCCGAGGTCGAGCGGATCGGCGGCAAAAGGTGGGACACGTCGAGCCTATTGGCGAGGCTGGAGCATGCCGACAAGAAGTAGG
>NZ_JAFAVV010000382.1 GCF_019242285.1 Bradyrhizobium sp. | reverse complement strand
AGCTGTCGAGCGGCCTTTGATCGCCAATTCTTCACCAATCGCTGCACCGTACGCCGCTGATGGCCGCCGAACCGACCGGGCGCATACGCTTCCAGCCGCGAGAGAAGATCGACCGCAGACAGGTGCGGAACCGCTGAGAGCCATTCCTCGATTATGGGAATGTAGGGGTCGAGCATTGAAGGCCGACGTGGCACAGGCTTGCGCCGCACGTAGCGGCGCCGATGAATGATCCGCTGCTCGCCCTGTTTCCAACCATCGCCGAGCTCTCGGGCAAAGGCCACCACGTCACTCTGCACCGGCGTAGCCATCCCCGGCATCCCAGCCCGCCGATCGACGCGCTTGCCCAGTTCATTTTGGGCATCCCGCATCTGCGCCAGCAATGCGAGCGGATCAAGCGAGCGGTAGATTTCTCGCAGCCTGCGTTTGAATGCCTCATCGAGATTCGTATGGACCAACGCCCGTTCGTACGGCGTTGCCGGAGGAAGATAGCGCTTGATCACCTTGGCGCCTTCGCGGTGTTTCTCCTTCAGCTTAAACGAAGGCTGAAAGAAATTGATGTGCAGCCGCGCCGCCGCAAACAGGCGAGCCAATGAGCGAGCGGCATCAATGCCTTCAAACCGCCCGTAGCCCACCAGGCGGCGAACGATAGCTCCGTTTTTTTGTTCGACGAATGCCTGATCGTTCTTCTTGTAGGCCCTGGAACGAGTTACTTCGACGTCGTGAGAGCGGCACCACGACACGACCGTGTCGTTCATGAAGGCGCTGTCGTTGTCAAAATCGAGCCCCCGAACGGGCCAGGGAAATAGGTTCTGCGCGCGTTCGAGAGCCTCGACCACAAGAGCTGCTTCACGCACGACGAGCGGAAAGCATTCGGTCCACCCCGTTGCGATATCCACCATTGTTAGCGTCTGAATGAACGCGCCGGATACGGACATGCCGCCGTGCGCAACCAGATCCGCTTCGCAGTAACCCGGCGGAGGTGATCCCCAGTCATTGAATGTGCGCACCGGGACCTGACGCCGTACGGCACTGGAAAAGCCCGCCTGCCGTCGGCGTCCTCCGGCTGCTGCGATCTTTACGTCGCTCAGCAGGCGATCGATCGTCGCCGCGCTCACCTTCAAAACCAGCGACCGCTCATCGGCAGAAAGCTTCAATCTGCCGTGCCGTTCAAGTGCCGGGAGCAAGAACGGGATCATCGCGACGAGCCGCTTACTGCAGAGCCGGTCAGAGGCGTCCCATAGCACAATCAGTGCAACGCGAATGGAAGCTCCGTAGGTCCGACTCCGTCGCCGCGGCACGGCCGATCCCGATGCTCCGTCCACCGACAGCGCTCGGATCGCGTGCTTGCGATGCCATCCCGTAACGGCACAGAGCTCGTCCAGGATCCGTGCCTTCTCGAGCCGTCCGCTCGCCCGATAACGCTCCACCAGCGCTGATGTGATCTCGCGCTTTGCGCGCATGCTGATCTTCCCTGCCATACCCGCCACCGAACTGATTCGGCAGCTCCGCCCCAGACACGACAGGGAAGTTGTCCGGTAACATTTTTAGTAAGGCAATGCGCCCCTCAGCGTCACGAGGAATTGCCCCCTCCTCGGATAGCTGGGGAGAGAGTGAATGAAGCAGCTGAAGCGGATTGCGCGGCAGCTGGGCTGCAGCCATCACACGGTAAAGGACTACGTGGCGGCGGGTGCGGTGAAGCCGTTCAAGTCGCCTGAGCGGGCGAAGCGGCTCGATGGCCTTGAAGGTTGGCTGCGCGAGCGGTTGATCCGGCACCGCGGCAATGCCGACGTGGTGCGCCAGGACCTGTTGGCCGAGAAAGGCGTGACAGTCAGCCGGCGGACGCTGCAACGCGCCGTGCAGCCTTATCGCCAGGCGCTCAAGGCGGAGGCTCTAGCAACGACGCGGTTCGAGACGCCGCCCGGCCGACAGCTGCAGATCGACTTCGGCGAGCGCCTGGTCGAGATCGGCGTGGTGAAGGTCAAAGCATTCGTGTTCGTGGAGACGCTCGGGCATTCGCGACGGCTGCATGTCCGTGCGTTCCGGTCCGAGAGGCAGGAGCATTGGTTTGCCGGGCTCGAGAGCACATTCACGACCTTCGGCGGCGTGCCGGAGGAAGTGCTGATGGACAATCCACGGGC
>NZ_JAFAVV010000468.1 GCF_019242285.1 Bradyrhizobium sp. | reverse complement strand
GGACGAGTTCAAGATGCTGCGGCTGCAGAACGGCGTCTATCTGCAGCTTCACGCCTACATGTTCCGGGTCGCCATCCCCTACGGCACGCTGTCGTCGGCGCAGTTGCGGCGGCTGGCCCATGTGGCGCGCAGATATGACCGCGGCTACGGCCATTTCACCACGCGGCAGAACATCCAGTTCAACTGGATCAAGCTCGCCGACCTGCCGGATGCGCTCGCCGATCTCGCCGAGGTCGGCATCCACGCCATGCAGACTTCCGGCAACAACACCCGCAACGTCACCTCTGACCAGTGGGCCGGCGTCGCGCCCGGCGAGATCGAAGACCCGCGCATCTGGGCCGAGATCCTGCGCCAATACACCACGCTGCATCCGGAATTCTCGTTCCTGCCGCGCAAGTTCAAGATCGCGATCAGCGCGTCCGCGCATGATCGCGTCGCAGTGAAAATCCACGATCTCGGGCTGCGGCTGCACAGGAACGAGCAGAGCGAGACCGGCTTCGAGGTGCTGGTCGGCGGCGGGCTCGGCCGCACGCCGTTCATCGCCAAGACCATCAAGCCGTTCGTCGCCGGCCGCGACCTCTTGAGCTATCTGGAAGCGGTGATGCGGGTCTACAACCAGTACGGCCGCCGCGACAACATCTACAAGGCGCGCATCAAGATCCTGGTGCATGAGCTCGGCGTCGAGAAATTTGCCAAGGAAGTCGAGGAAGAGTGGCAGCAGATGCGCGACGGCGCGCTCAAGCTCGACGACGACGTGATCGAGGACATCCGCTCGCGTTTCACCTATCCGCGCTACGAGAAGCTGCCGTTCATGCCCGAGGAGCTGCGGCAGGCCTCGGCCGACCCGCATTTCGAGCGCTGGCGCAAGAACTCGGTGTCCACGCACAAGGTGCAGGGCTATTCGATCGTCACCGTGTCGCTGAAGCCGGTCGGCGGCCCGCCGGGCGATGCCACCGCCGAGCAGATGGACGCGCTCGCCGATCTCGCCGACAAGTACTCTTTCGGCGAGATCCGCGTCGGCCACGAGCAGAACCTCGCGCTGCCCCATGTCGCCAAGCACGATCTGCCGGCGCTGTGGCAGGCGCTCGACAAGGCCGGGCTGGCGACGCCGAACGTGAACCTGGTCTCCGACATCATCGCCTGCCCCGGGCTCGACTACTGCTCGCTGGCGAATGCGCGCTCGATCCCGATCGCGCAGGAGCTGACGCGGCGCTTCGCCAACCATGACACCGCCGAATTGATCGGGCGGCTGCACATCAACATCTCCGGCTGCATCAATGCCTGCGGCCATCACCATGTCGGCCATATCGGCATCCTCGGCGTCGAGAAGAACGGCGAGGAGGTCTATCAGATCACGATCGGCGGCCGCGCCGACGAGAACGCCGCGCTCGGCACCCTGATCGGGCCGGGCGTTCCTTACGGCGAGGTCGCCGACGTGGTCGAGGACATCGTCGAGGCCTATCTGGCGCTGCGCGCCACCCCCGACGAGCTGTTCATCGACACGGTGAAGCGACTCGGCGTCGAACCATTCAGGGAGCGCGTCTATGCCACTCGTTAAGGGCGGAAACATCACCGCCGATCCGTTCGTCCATCTCGCCGACCGCGCCGACCTGCCGGCCGATGGCGACGTCCTGGTCCTGGCCGCGCGCCTGCTGGAGGACCCCGAACGTTGCCTCGCGCGGGCGGGAAAGGCCGGCGTGATCTGGCCGAACAACCGCGATGTCGACGATCTCGTGCCGCATCTCGAGCGGCTCGCGGTGGTCGCGCTGGTGTTTCCGACCTTCCGCGACGGGCGCGCCTACAGCCAGGCACGGCTCTTGCGCGAGCGCTTCGCCTATCGCGGCGAGTTGCGCGCGACCGGGCAGGTGCTGCGCGACCAGTTCGTGTTCATGCTGCGCGCCGGCTTCGACGCCTTCGAGGTGAAGAAGCAGGCCGACGCCGAGGCCTTCGCCCAGACGGTGAAGCGCTATTCGGTGTTCTACCAGCCGACCGGCGACGGCCGGCTCACCGCATTGCATCGGCGCATGCAATTGCGTCATTCCGAGAGTGCCGGGCTGTGAACGCGTTGACGAACCAGAATTGCACCGGAGCTGTGGCCGGCACGCTGCCGGCGGCCGAGGAACTCGACCGTGCGCTGCGTGACGCCGCGCCCGCCGAGATCGTCAAGGCGGCGCTCTGCACGGTGGGGCGCGAGCAGCTCGCGCTGGTGTCCTCGTTCGGGACCGAATCGGCGGCGCTGCTCAAGGTGATGGCGGACGTCGATCCCGCCATTCCCGTGATCTTCCTCGACACCGGCTGGCTGTTCGAGGAGACGCTGGCCTATCGCGACACGCTGATCGCTGCCCTGGGCCTGCGCGATGTCCGCTCTGTCAGGCCGGCGGAAGAGGCGCTGTCGCGCGAGGATCCCGAGCGTGATCTCTGGTTCTCCGATCCAGATGCCTGCTGCCGCATCCGCAAGGTCGAACCGCTGGCACGGGCGCTGAAGCCGTTTTCCGCCTGGATCAATGGCCGCAAGCGATTCCAGGGCGGCCTGCGCGCCGCGATCCCCGTGGTCGAGCAGGACGGCGGGCGGCTGAAGTTCAACCCGTTCGCCAACGTTTCGCGCGACGAGATCGCAGCGATCTTCGCGCAGTCGCAACTGCCTCGGCATCCGCTGATCGGCTCGGGCTATCTGTCGGTCGGCTGCATGCCCTGCACCAGCCGGACCTCGTCCGACGAGGATGCGCGCGCGGGCCGCTGGCGCGGCCGGCCGAAGACCGAATGCGGCATCCATACGATGAAGGCTTCGTAGCAGAACGACGCTGCGCGCGGGCCAACAAGAAAAACCGGTTTCGTTGACTTGCGTGAACGTTCGCCTCGATCCCCGGCAGGTGGCTCGACGACAATGGCGTCGCCACAGCCGATGGAGAGTGGAATGATCCGCCGTCTTTTGCCCGTCGTCGCGTGCCTGCTGTGGGCGAACTCGGCCTTGCCGCCGATGTCACGCTGCTCAACGTGTCCTACGACCCGACGCGCGAGCTCTATGCCGATTTCAACAAAGCTCGGCCGACCAGGCGAAGCAGTTCGTGGCGGACCTCTACAAGATCCTGCCGGTGCTCGATACCGGCGCGCGCGGCTCGACCGAGACCTTCGTCGAGCGCGGCGTCGGCGACGTGCTGCTGGGCTGAGAGAATGAGGCGTTTCTCGCGATGTGCGAATTCGGTGACGGCAAGTTCGAGATCGTGGCGCCGTCGCGCTCGATCCTGGCCGAGCCGCCGGTCGCTCTCGTCGACGGCGTTGCGGCGAGCGCCTTTGTGCATGGCTTCATCGGCGAGTCGATCGTGCTGCCGGTCGAGCTGTTTGACGGCGCAGTGCGGCCCGGCGATGTCGTTGGGCTGAAGGCGCGCCGCTACCGGATTTTCGCGGGCTGACCGGCATCTCCGCCGCATCCGGCCGGTTAAGAATCAGTAAACGGCACCATGCCTTTCTACCCGCCGCGGCAGCGGAAATTTCACCATTCGGCCACGGTTGGTATGCAACAACGGCCCCTTTCAAGGCAGGGGCTATCTCATGCGGGCGGCCGCGATTCTCGTGACAATGTTGCTGGCCGGCTGCGCGGCGGATGTGCAGGTCGACACCACGCCGGCCATGTATGTCAACATGGCGGACGCCGGCGCGAGGCTCGACCCCGTCACCGCGGCCTCGATGATCTCGCAATACCGCCGCAACAATGGGCTCACCGCGGTCGAGGTCGACCCCGAATTGATGCGGCTCGCGGAGACGCAGTCGCAGGCGATGGCCAGCCAGAACAAGCTCGACCACGACGTCCGGGCGCCGCTGGCCAAGCGCCTCGCCGGGTCGGGTTATCGCGCGGCCGTGGCGGTCGAGAACGTCTCGGCGGGCTATCATACCATGGCGGAGGCGTTCTCCGGCTGGCGCGATTCCCCGCCGCACAAGGCCAATATGCTCAAGAGCGGTGTCACAAAACTGGGCATCGCCGCGAGCTATGCTCCAAATACCAAGTACAAGGTGTTCTGGACGTTGATACTGGCCCAGCCGGGCGCGGCATAGTGATCGGGCCATCCCACTGGCTGATTGACGCCGCCGCCAACTGACGCCACGGTGCGGCGTCTTCTAAATCATTGACCGGCGGTTCATGACGGACGACTACGTTTCTGCGCCATCGAGGACGCCTGCGCAGGCCCAGCGCGTGCTGGTCCTGCAGGGTGGCGGGGCGCTCGGCTCCTACCAGGCTGGCGCCTTTCAGGCATTGTGCCACAGCGGCTTCGAGCCGGAGTGGATCGCGGGTATCTCGATCGGCGCGGTCAATGCGGCCATCATCGCCGGCAATGAGGCGGAACAGCGCGTCGACAGGCTGAAAGAATTCTGGCAGATGGTCTCGGCCCCGGTGCCGTGGAAGCCGGCGGCGTCGGGCGACCGCCATCGCTCGCTGTTCAACGAGACCAGCGCCGCCCTCATTGCGACCTTCGGCGTGCCTGGCTTCTTCACGCCGCGCGTGCCGCCGGCGCCGCTGTGGCCGCAAGGCAGCCCGCAGTCGCAGAGCTACTACGACACCTCGCCCCTGAAGCGAACGCTGGAACGGCTGGTCGATTTCGACCGCATCAACGACCTGAAATGCCGGCTCAGCGTCGGTGCGGTGGGCGTGACCTCGGGCAACTTCCGCTACTTCGACAACGTCGAATTCAAGCGGCAGGGCAAACGGATCGAGGCAGAGCACATCATGGCGTCCGGCGCGCTGCCGCCCGGATTTCCCTCCATCGTCATCGACGGCGAGCATTACTGGGACGGCGGCATCTCCTCCAACACGCCGCTCGACTACGTGCTGGAGGCCGAGACCGATCGCGATCTCCTGATCTTCCAGGTCGACCTGTTCTCTGCCCGCGGGCCGTTGCCGCTGACGCTGTTCGAGGCCGCCGAGCGCGAGAAGGATATCCGCTTCTCCAGCCGTACCCGCATGAACACCGACAAGAACCGGCAGATCCACAATGCTCGCAAGGCCGTGCGCGACCTGCTCGACAAGTTGCCGGACCACCTGAAGGACGACCCGTCCGCGAAGTTCTTGCGGGAGGCAGCCAAGGAAAACACCGTCACGGTGGTGCACCTGATCTACAAGAGCAAGAACTACGAGACCAATTCCAAGGACTACGACTTTTCCCATGTCGCGATGGTCGAGCATTGGGAGAGCGGCGTGCGCGACGTCCATTCCTCGATGCGCCACCGCGAATGGCTGGAGCGGCCGCAATCCGGTGAGACCATGGTGACCTATGACCTCTCGGGGGACGAAAGCCCCGTCAAGAAGGAGTGAAACGAGATGGGTATGTTGACAGGCAAGACCGCGGTAGTGACCGGTTCGACGAGCGGCATCGGGCTCGCTTATGCGCGCGCCTTCGCGCAGGCCGGCGCCAACATCGTGCTCAACGGCATGGGCGCGCCGGCCGACATCGAGAAGGAGCGCTCGGCGATCGAGAGCGAGTTCAAGGTCAAGGCCGTGCATTCGCCGGCCGACATGACCAAGCCGGCCGAGATCGCCGACATGGTGGGTCTCGGCGAGAAGACCTTCGGCTCGGTCGACATCCTCGTCAACAATGCCGGCATCCAGTTCGTTTCGCCGATCGAGGAGTTCCCGCCCGAGAAATGGGAGGCGATCATCGCGATCAACCTCTCGTCGGCGTTCTACGGCATCCGCGCTGCCGTGCCGGGCATGAAGAAGCGCGGCTGGGGCCGCATCATCAACACCGCCTCGGCGCACTCGCTGGTGGCCTCGCCGTTCAAGGCCGCCTATGTCTCGGCCAAGCACGGCATCGCCGGGTTGACCAAGACCGCCGCGCTCGAGCTCGCCCAGTTCAAGATCACCGTGAACTGCATCTCGCCCGGCTATGTCTGGACGCCGCTGGTCGAGCATCAGATTCCCGAAACCATGAAGGCGCGCAACATGACCAAGGAGCAGGTCATCAAGGACGTGCTGCTCGCGGCGCAACCGACCAAGGAGTTCGTGACGTCCGAGCAGGTCGCAGCGCTCGCGCTGTTCCTGTGCGGCGACGATGCCGCGCAGATCACCGGCGCCAACCTGTCGATCGACGGCGGCTGGACGGCGGAATAGTGATCGTGCTTATTCGGCTCTCCGCAAGATCGGGGGGCCGGATGGCACTACAGGCGATGCCGACACGGGTGGGCGACTGATGTCGTCCGACCTGGTTCAACTGAGCAAGTTCCTGAGCTACGTGCTGCGGCACAAGCCCGAAGCGATCGGCCTGAGCCTCGATGAGCAAGGCTGGGTCGAGATCGAGGAATTGATCAGGAAGTGCAACGCGGCTGGGACGCGATTCAGTCGCGATGATCTGCTCCAGGTCGTTGCGACAAGCGACAAGAAGCGTTTTTCGATTTCCCCCGATGGGTTGCGTATCCGTGCCGCGCAAGGGCATTCGGTTGCAGTCGAGCTGGGCCTCTCGCCACGGCAACCGCCAGCCGCGCTTTATCATGGCACGGCGACGAGATTCGTCGAGTCGATCGTGGCCGAGGGATTGAAGCCGCTGACGCGGCAACAGGTGCATCTGTCCCTCGACGAGGAGACCGCGCGTCGCGTCGGTCAACGGCACGGCAAGCCAATCGTTCTCAAGATCGATGCGGGCCGCATGCATGCGGCCGGATTCGACTTTTATGTCGCCGACAACGGCGTCTGGTTGACCGACCGCGTGCCGCCGGAATTTCTCTCGCTGCCGGCCGAGTGACCACCCGTCAACGCTCCGGTGCCTTCACCGCGGCGGCCGTCACCGTCGGCTGCAGATGCAGCTCCTCGGTCACGATCTTGCCGGACACCACGAGCAGGATCACGGCGAGTGCGACGCGCAGCACCGGCTGCGGCATGCGCACCGCGCCGTAGCTGCCGATCACGATGCCGGGCAGTGAGCCGAGCAGCAGCACGCCCATCAGGTGCCAGTCGACCGAGCCGAGCGCCCAGTGGCCGACGCCGGCCACCAGCGTCAACGGGACCGCATGGGCGATATCGGAGCCGACGATGCTCGCCATCGGCAGGCGCGGATAGAGCAGGATCAGCGCGGTGACGCCGACAGCGCCGGCTCCGACCGAGGAGATCGACACCAGCACGCCGAGCACGGCGCCGGTCAGCACGGTGGCCACCGTCGTCGTGGCGGTCCCGGTGCGTGCGAGGCGCTGATGATAGCGCTCCATGATCGACTTGCGGAAGATCAGCGACGCAGCCGTGAGCACGAGCGCAAAGCACAGCACCAGGTTGACGAGGTGACGAGAGGCCGAGGCGTCGAGGTTGAGCTGCCAGAGCACCACCAGCGTGAGGAATGCGGCCGGGATGCTGCCGCAGGCGAGCCGGATCACGGCCGGCCAATGGATGCTGCGCGAGACGCCGTGGACCAGGCTGCCGCCGGTCTTGGTCGCGGCGGCGTAAAGAAGGTCGGTGCCGACCGCCGTCGAGGGATGGATTCCGAACAGCAGGATCAGCAGCGGCGTCATCAGCGAGCCGCCGCCCACGCCGGTCATCCCGACCAGGAGGCCAACGCCAAATCCAGACGCCACATAGAGCGGATCAATCATGTTCGGGCGCCCTTCGCGTCCACCAATACGCCATGTAATGACGGGGAATGACCCATGGCAACGGATCGTGAGAAATAAGAACGGATCCATGCGCCTGTCGGCATCCGGGGGTGTTTTCTTCGATGCGCGGGTTGCGCTGCGAAACGCCATTCTGCGGCGCGAAGCATGATTGTGGCGGAAAGTCGATTACTAAAAAGCATTTCTTTGAAGGTGTGCCGAAGCCGGGTGTCCGCACGGAACGATGCATAGGAGGAGCGGGGCTGGTACGATCGAACGCCCGGATTATCGGTTCCCGAATGCCAGCACGTGCAGGCTAAGCCGGCGGCGCACGATCCAGAATAGAAGCGCGGTCTCGAACACCAGCGAGAGCGAGGTCGCCGCCGCCGCGCCATGACCGCCGAAGCGCGGCACCAGCGCGATGCACAGCACGACGTTCATCGCGAAGGACAACGCATAGGCTGCGGCGCAGATATGCTGATGGCCGAGCATGTTGAGCAGCCGCTCGACCGGGCCGATCGCCGAGCGCACCGCGAGGCCGATCGCGGCGACGAACATGATGTCGTAGCCGCCGACGAAGCGCGCGCCGAACAACCACAATAGCGGCTTGCCGAACGCCAGCAGGACGACGGTGGCGACCAGCGATGGCCAGAAGGTCCAGTTGATCGCATGCGTCACATAGGCCGCCAGGCGTTCATTGTCTCCTTGCGCGTGATATTCGGCGAAGCGGTGCGCCGTGGTCGCCGACATCGCGTAATGAATGAAGGAGACCAGCGCCAGCGTCTTCACCACCGCATAATAGACGCCGACCTCCTCGGCGGAGCGGAACTGCTGCAGCACGATGACGTCGGTGTAGGACAGGAGCAGATAGAAACCCTCGACCAGCAGGATCGGCAACGAGACGGCAAGCCAGCCCCTGACGTCGTAGTGCTTCGGACCCGGCGCGACGTGCGCGGCGAGCCGGCGGTTCAGCACCATTGCCTGTCCCGCCATCGCGATCCAGACCGCAGCGCAGCTCGCCAGCATCGCGGCGGTGGCGGAAAGCTGCATCCCGAGCGCGAAGGCGCCGGCCGTGAAGCCGATGATCAGCGCCTGCCGCACGATGAATTGCGGCATCAGGCCGAGCTGCATCCAGTCATGCGAGCGCGCGATGCCGTCCTGGGTGTTGGCGACGACGAAAGACGGCAGCGTGAGGCAGCCGACGTAGAGCGGCACGATCGCGCCCTGGTCGATGAAGGGCGACAGCAGCCTGACCACGCCCGCGAGCAGAAGCGAGACGGCGGACGAGACGGCGAAGGTGAGCCAGCGGCTGCCGGACAGGAAGCCGCGCAGCAGCGCCTGCTCGCCGTTCGTGCGGTATTGCGGAATGAGCTTCTGCGCGGAAGCCGAGATACCGAAATCCATCATGCTGCCGAGCAGCAGCACCCAGGTCCAGACATAGACGTAGGTGCCGTAGTCGGAGCCGCCCATCCAGCGCGCGAGCAGGATCTGTGCGAGATAGGCCATCATCGCGCTGAGCACGCGGATGACGAGGATGGCGCCGGCGAGCCGCCGCGTCGTCGCCGCTTCGCTCGGGCCGCCGGCCAGCTTTGCGCGCAGCCGCGCGATCACGCCGGTCTTCGCAACGCTTGCAGGTGAGGCATCGATCACGGCCACGGCGCAACCTTTTGAGGAACCGTTCGGAAGGTGGATGCCCGATCTATCAACTCATCGTTAAGATTCGGTTGGGCGCGTAGGGTGGGCTAAGGCGCGAAGCGCTGTGCCCACCATCTCTCGATGACCATTGCTTGGGCGGTGGGCACGCTTCAGTCTTTGCGTAGTGCGCTTCCGTGCAAGCGGCCGCTTAGTCCACCCTACGACTACGGAGCTGCGACCGCGGAACTAATTCAAATTGATGTTGAACTCGTAGGCGCGCTCGCTGCCGACCAGCGTGAGTTTCAGCGCGGCACCTGCCGGGTTGACGCCCGGTGGCACACCCTCGAGGGCGAACGAGAAACGCTTGACGCCGGGCGGGCCGTGCTCGAGCGGTTTCGGCACCGGCAGGCCCCAGTCGGGGGTCGGCCCCTCGACGAAAAGGTTGACGTCGCGGCCGTCGGGCGTCACCACGTCGACCAGCACCTCCTTGTCGCCGCTGCGCTTGACGTCACGGATGGTCAGGGGATTGGGGTCGCCGACATTGGCCGGCTTGGGAACGGTATCGAGCGCCGCGAACAGCGCACTGTCCTCGGTGCTCGCCACGCTGTTGAAGGCGAGCTCGGCATTGGCCTCGACCGGAATGCAGATCCTCTCGCATACGGCGTAGTTGATCGCGGCGCGCAGTGTCACCGGCTTCTCGGCGTTCTTGACGACGATGCGCAAGGGCAGCACGGCCTGGTCGTGATAGCCGAGCGAAATTCCGCCCGCGCCGTCGTCGAACTTCAGCGGCGCCGGCCACAGCACCGTCACCGCCTCGACGTTGTCGGATTTTGAGAAGTCGAAGCGCGGCGGCACCCCGGAATCGCCCGGCGTGCGCCAATAGGTCTTCCATCCGGCCTGAAGCTGGAAGGCAATGCCGCCGAGCAGCACCGCGCCGCTGCGCGAGCCAGCGAGCAGCCGCACGGCGGAATGTCCGTCGCGCTGCCAGGGCGAAGCGTCTTCGGCGCGGCTTTCCGTCGCAACCGCCGACGCGAGTAGCGTGAGGGCAAGGCAAAGCGCGGAACGGCAAGGAACTATGGCAATCATGCGACGTGTTTACAGTCTGAAATGGCGGCAAACCATTGAATTGCTTGTGAGCGTCGGCGCGCAAGCTCGATTGACAGAAGCGCCACCCAATATCAGGATAGCGCAGTGCGGCGGATTTGACATTCGCTTCGGTAACGCCGTGAGCCTCGTGGCGAATGTCGAAGCCCGCAACCGCACTGCAATCGAATATCTGCAGAGCGATTTTGCGAATGGACCCTGAAGGCAAGCGACCGGACGACCTTCGCCGCAGAGCTCGGATCGCTACGGAAGGCAGGAAGCCGCGCGGGGGAGCCGGCGCGGCCTCGGGGGCCGGCGATGACTCGGCGGCCGGCGGCTATCTCGACGGTCAGCTCCTGGTCGCCATGCCGGTGATGGGAGATCCGCGCTTCGAGCGCTCGGTGATCTACATGTGCGCGCATTCGGCCGAAGGCGCCATGGGCATCATGGTGAACCGCCCGCTCGCCAGCATCGACTTTCCGCAACTTCTGGTCCAGCTCAACATCATCGGCAAGGCCGAACGGATCGAGCTGCCTGAGAACGCCGAGGCGCTGAAGGTATTGAGCGGCGGTCCGGTGGATACCGGCCACGGCTTCGTGCTGCATTCGAGCGATTTCTTCATCGAGAAGGCGACGCTGCCGATCGACAAGGACATCTGCCTGACCTCCTCGGTCGACATCCTCAAGGCGATCGCGAAGGGCGCGGGTCCCAAGCACGCGATCCTCGCGCTCGGCTATGCCGGCTGGCGTGCCGGGCAGCTCGAAGCCGAGATCCAGGGCAATGGCTGGCTGCATTGCGACGCCGATCCGGAGCTCGTGTTCGGCGACGACGTCGAGGAGAAATATTCGCGCGCCCTGCGCAAGATCGGCATCGATCCCGGCATGCTCTCGAACGTAGCCGGCCACGCCTAGTCGACGCTCGAGCCTTTGTGAAACCCATCATTTAAGCGTTGCTATTCCGCCGCCTGCTGCGCCACCGTCGGCTGCGTGCCGGCCACCGTGGCGCGGCGCATGTCACGCGGCTGCGACTGGTCGTAGCGGCGGACGCGGTGCATGGTCTGGCGGTTGTCCCACATCACGAGATCGTGCAGCTTCCATTTGTGGACGTAGACGAATTCCGGCTGGGTGGCGTGCTCGGTGAGGTCGCGCAGCAACAGCCGCCCCTCCGGCATGCTCATGCCGAGCACCTTGCCGGCGTGGGAGGAGAGATAGAGCGACTTGCGGCCATGAACGGGGTGCGTGCGCACCAGCCGCTGCAGCACCGGCTTGAACATCTGCTTCTCCTCGTCCGAGTAATCGACGAAGCCGAGCGAGCCGCGCGAATACATCAGCGAGTGCTCGCAGACGAAGTCATCGATCTCGGCCTTGGTCTCGTCGTCGAGCGCGTCATAGGCGGCGCGCATGTCGGCGAATTCGGTGTTGCCGCCCTTTGGGTTCACCACCCGTGCCGACAACAGCGAGAATTTCGCCGGAATGGCGCGGAACGAGCTGTCGGAATGCCACAGGCAGTTGCCGAGGTTGAACAGATGGGTGCGATGGTCCTTGGCCAGCGGCTTGCCGTCCTTGCCGAGGTTGGAGACGTCGTTCAACCCGGAAGCCAGCCGGTAGTCGGCGTCCTTGGTGATGTTGCCGCCGCGCCGCTCCTCGCGCCCGCCGAAGTTGAGCGCAAAGGCGAGCTGCTGCTCGTCGGTGATGTCCTGATCGTGGAACACCAGCACCGCGTACTTGTCCATCCCGGCCTCGATCTCGGCGGCCTGCTCCTTGGTCAGCGGCTGGCGCAGGTCGAGGCCCGAGACCTCGCCGACGAAATGTTTCGACAATTGCCGGATCGCGACCGTCATGGTGTTGCTCCCGAATGTTCTCCGGCGGCTATTCCGCCTTTTGTCGTCAAGGCTACTCTGGGGGGCGTTCAAGTCAACGCCGTGCGCAGCATGGCACCTCACGCATTGCGCGCCATCAGGCCGCCGTCGACGGGAATGACCGCGCCGGTCAAAAACGATGCCGCCGGCAGGCACAGGCTGAGCGTCATGTGCGCGACCTCCTCCGGATCGCCATAACGGCCGAGCGCGGTACGCCGCCTGGCATAGAGCTGCTTGTGGTCTTCCGGAATCCGCTCGGTGATCGCGGTGCGGATCGGGCCGGGGCAGATGCAGTTCACGGTGATGCCGTCGCGGCCGAGCTCGACCGCGAGCGAGCGGGTCAGGCTGGTCACGCCGCCCTTGGCGGCGGAGTAGGGACTGTGCAGCGCGGTCGCGCCCAGCGCCTCGGTGGAGGCGATGTTGACGATGCGCGGGCATTTCGATTTTCGCAAATGAGGCAGCGCGGCGCGGATGATGCGCGGGTGCGCCGTCAGCATCACCGCGATCCCCTTGGCCCAGGCCTCGTCATAGCCGGGATCGTCGATCGGCGCGCGCACCGAGATGCCGGCATTGTTGACGATGATGTCGAGGGTGCCGAAATGCGCCGCGACCTCCTTCACGACGCGGTCGATCGTCTCGCCGTCGGCGACATCGAGCTTCCAGGCTTTGGCCCGGCCGCCGCCGCCGACGATCTCGCGCGCGACCTGCTCGGCGCCTTCGCCGCTCACATCGGTGACTGCGACGTTGGCGCCCTCGTCGGCGAGCACCCGCGCGGTGGCGCGGCCCATCCCGGAGGCCGCGCCGGTCACGAGCGCGGTCAGCCCCTTCACCGAGCGGCTGAGCTCCTTGAATTCGGACATGGCATTTCCTTCCGGTCGTTTTCTTGAGGCGATTTCGGTTTCCGGCCATCCTAGGGCATGATCCGGAAAAGTGCGAAGTGGTTTTCCGAAAAGATCGTGCGCGAACAAAGAGCTAAAGCGCGATGACGATTCAATTCGATCTCATCGCGCCTGAGGACGGAAGAAGCAGCCTAGCGAAGGGGTGGAAATGAACGAGCTCGATTTTGGCGGCCGGCAGGTGCTGGTGATCGGCGGCTCCAGCGGCATCGGCAATGGTATTGCGAGGGCCTTCCTTGACAAGGGAGCGCGCGCGATGGTGTGCGGCACCCGCGCCTCCGCCGTCGACTATGCAGCGGAGGAAGGCTCCGATCTCCGCGGCCTCGATTACGCGCAGCTCGACGTCAGCAATCCGCAGGCGATCACGGATTTCAAGCCGCAGCTCGACAGGCTCGACGTGCTGGTGCTGGCGCAGGGCGCGGTGGTCTACCGGCGCGGCGAGTTCGAGATGGCGGGCTTTCGCCAGGTGCTGGAAGTCAACCTGATGAGCCTGATGGCTTGCGCGACGAAATTTCACCCGATGCTGCGCGACGGCAAGGGCTCGCTGATCATCGTCAGCTCGACCGCCGCCTATCATTCGACCATGGGCAATCCGGCCTACAACGCCTCGAAGACCGGCGCCATGGGGTTGACCCGCACGCTCGGCGAGGCCTGGGCCGACGACGGCATCCGCGTCAACGGCATCGCGCCGGGGCTCGTCGATACCAAGATGACCAAGGTGACGACGGCCAACCCGAAGCGGCTGGAGGGCGCGCTATCGCGGATTCCGCTGAAGCGGCTCGGCACGCCAGCCGACATGGCCGGCGCGGCCCTGTTTCTCGCCTCGCCGTTATCGTCCTACATCATCGGCCAGACCATCGTGGTCGATGGCGGCCTGATCCTGTGAAGAGTAGATAGGAGCCTTTGCCACGCGCTCGTTTACCTCTCCCGCTCGCGGGGGAGGTCGCCGCGCTTTAGCACGGCGGGTGGGGGCCGACGCGGGAAGTGTGACTCGTGGAGGCACCGCACCCCGGCCCTCCCCCGCAAGAGCGGGAGAGGGAGTGCACCGCCGCCTTGGCTACACTGGGATTGAATCAGCGCAGCGCGAAGGGCTATCGCGCGGGATAAAAGCCGTCGACGGCGGCGGCGCGGCCGACGCTCCCTGGCGGCCGCGGTGCTCCCGGCGCGCGCTGCGTCGGCGGCGCGACTGGACGTGGCGGTGGTGGAGAGCCGCCGAAGCCGAAGAAGTTCTGGAACGGCGAGCCATGCGATTGCGCCGGCTGTTGCAGCGCCGGGGCCGGCTTCTTCTGCGGCTTCTGTGCCGCACCCGGAGCATTGCCTGCGGGCCCGGCCGATCCGGGAGCCGGGCCGCCGCTCTCGGTCGGGGCGGCATTGGCGACCGGGGTGTCGCCCTTGGCCTGCTCATGGCCGACCTCTCGGCGCGGCCACGCGAAATCGTCGGCGCGGCCGGCCGGTGGCGCCAGCGCCTCGCCCTTCACCAGGGTGCGCGCGGCGAGCGCATCGACCGGGGCCGGGCGTGTGCCCGGGCCGCCGAGCAACTGGTCGGTGCCGACGGAGGATGCGACCAGCGGCAGGATCGGTCCGGCCAGTGGCCGCGGCGCGGGCTGACCGGGCACCGCGTTGGCGTCCGGTGTCGCGGGCTCGGTCGGCAGCGCGATCGGCGACGAGCGCGCGGCGAGCAGCCGGGTGATCTCGCGCTCGGCATAGTGCGCGAGCTTGCGCGCGCCGGCCGGGGTGAAATAGACGCCGTCATAGCTGCGAAGCTGGCGGGGCTGACCCTCGAAGTCCGGGCCCCTCTGCATGAAGCGGCCCGCCTCGTCGACGAAACCGTCCCAGACGTCGACATAGGTGATGCCGGCCTTGCCGGCCTGGTCGCGATAGAGCGAATCCAGGAACGACATGTCGGAGGTGCCCTTCGGGCCGCGAACCGCGGGCAGGCCGACCCATACCACCGGCACGCCCTTGGACTTCAGCACCGCGATCATGTCTTCGATCTTCTTGGCGTAGAGCTCGACCCAGCGGTCGTCGCGAAACTCGTAGATGCCGTTGGGCGAGCGGGCGGCCTTCTCGGGCGCCGCGGCGGGGGCGTCGGCATTGTCGGCGTCCTCGGGCGCGAGCTCGGTATCGGTCTGCTTGTCGTCGCCCTTCGCGGCCGCGTCGTCGGGCTTGCCGTCGGATGGCTTGGCGCGGGCGTCTTTCTTGTCGTCCTTCTTCTCGGCCTTCTTGTCCTTGTCGGCCGGCTTGTCGGTCTTGTCGGGTGCTGGCTCACGCAACGAGACGCGGTCGTTCAGGCCGAGCATGACGACGATGACGTCCGGCCTCTCGGTCGCGAGGATACCCTTGGCGGCGGCGGTCCAGTCGGCGGGATCGCCCTTGGGCTGGTATTTGATCAGGCCGGAGGTGTTTTTCACCCTGCGCATCACACCCATCTCGGGCTGCTCGGCATAGGCGTCCTCGAGGCCATAGGCGAGCCAGTCGGCCATGCCATCGCCCAACACCAGCACGTTCCGCTCCGGCGTGGTGTCGCGTTTCTCCGGCGGTGGGGCCTTGGAGAAATCCTGGTAGACGCGCTTGGGCGCCTGCTGCTGCTGTGGCTGGAACGGCTGGAAGAAGTCGTTGCCGAACCAGCCGAAGCCGCCGCCCCCGCGTGACGGCCGCGGCGGACCACCCCCGAAATTGCCGAAATTGAAGAACTGCGCCGAGGCCGGGCCGGCGATGCCGACCAGGAACGCAACGGCCACCGTCAGCACGATCAGCGGGCCGGGCTCGGTGAACAGCTTGAGAAGGAATTTCGGCTTGAACATGCGGCTCGCACGGCTTGGTCGCGATGGCAGATCAGAGGAAAGTATGGCAGCGGAATCAGGCCGCAAGCGGGCGGCTTCAGTTCCATAAGCCTTCGCGCCCCCGCCGCCGTCAAGGGCGGCCGCCAAAATGCCATTTCAAGGTTGGTTTCGACCTGAAAGGTGAGCCTTTTCAGTGCCCGCGCAGCCGGTCCAGGACGTCGGCGGTGGCGAATCCGTCGGCGGGCGCCCCGATCGAGGCCTGGAACCCGCGCAGCGCCTCCCGGGTCTGGCCGCCGAGCTGGCCGTCCGGGGTTCCCTTGTAGAAGCCGCGCTGGGCCAGGAGCTGCTGCAACTCCAGCCGCTCGTCACGCGACAATTCACGCTCCTGCCGTGGCCAGGGCTGGACGAAGGGTTGCCCACCCCGCAGGCGGTCGGCGAAATGCCCGATCGCCAGCGCATAGGCCTCGGCCGGATTGTACTTCATGATGACGCGGAAATTCTGCAGCATCAGGAAGCCGGGGCCCTCGGCGCCGGCCGGCGCCAGCAGATAGGCCTTGTCGGCGGGATGCGGGAAAGCTTCGCCGGTGGCACGCTTCAGGCCGAGAGCCTCCCATTGCGCAAGCGTCTGCGCCTTGGCGCGGTCGGCCAGCATGTAGTTGAAGCCCTGCGGCACCACGACCTCGTAGCCCCAGCTCTGACCGGTCTGCCAACCGTCCTTCTTCAGGTTGTTGGCGGTCGAAGCGATCAGGTCGGCCGGATCGTCGACCACGTCGCGGCGGCCGTCGCCGTCGGCGTCGACGGCATAACGCTTGAACGCGGTCGGCATGAACTGGGTCGGTCCGAACGCGCCGGCCCAGGAGCCGTGCAATTGCTCGGGGCGAAGATCGCCGCGATTGAGGATTTCCAGCGCCGACAGGAACTCGTCGCGGAAATATTGCTGGCGGCGGCCGATGCAGGCCAGCGTCGCCGTCGATTGCAGCACGCTGCGATCGCCGATCTGGGTCGAATAGTTCGACTCGATACCCCAGATCGCCGCGATCGCGTAGCGGTCGACACCATAGGCGCGCTCCACCGCATCGAACTGCGGCTTGTACTTGGCCAGGATCTCACGGCCCTTGGCGAGCCTCGCATCGTTCACCAGGATATCGAGATAGTCCCAGATCGATTTGGTGAATTCCGGCTGCGCGTCCAGGAGATCCATGATGCGCAGGTCGGGGACGAGCCCCGCGGTGAAGCGCTGGAAGTTCTCCTGGGTGATGTTGCGGCGGGCGGCATCGGGCCACATCGACGCGACGCAATTGTCGAAATTGGCCGCCGCCTGACGGATCGCATCCGCGGTCATGAGCGGATGGCCGGAGGCGCCATCCGTGCCGCTCCAGGGCGTCGGTTGGCCGGGCACGCCGGACGGGCCCGGGGGGGCGGGTGCGGCCTGGTCGTTCCGGGTCGAGCCGGTGAAGAGATTGCCGAGGAAATTCAACGGCCCGCCGCTTGAGGACTGCGCATGGGCGACGTCACCCATCAGCAGGAGCGTTGCGACGACGGCTGCGACAATCGGTCCCTTCGCCATGCTTCCAGCCCGCTCCCTCATGTCGAACCCCGCTTGCCCCGGAAATCGGGCTTTCAGGAGGCCCGGTTTACCTTTCCAAGGCGTTAACTCACGTCGCCGAGAGGCCGGAACTTAAACGCTCACATCCGTCTTTGTTAGCGGTTGCAAACCGGCTACCAACAGAGGATCGAAGCGCCAGCCGCCGCCCCCACAAGGTAATCCCGACCCCCATGAAAATCCGCAAAGCCGTCTTCCCCGTCGCCGGCCTCGGCACCCGCGTCCTGCCCGCCACCAAGGCGATGCCGAAGGAGATGCTGACCATCGTCGACAAGCCGTTGATCCAGTATGTGGTCGACGAAGCCAAGGAAGCCGGCATCGAGCACTTCGTGTTCGTCACCGGCCGAAACAAGGGCGTGATCGAGGACCATTTCGACCGCATGTTCGAGCTCGACACCACGCTGGCCGCGCGCGGCAAGGAGGCGGAGATCGAGCTTCTGGCGCGCGACCAGCCCGAGGCCGGCGCCGTGAGCTTCACGCGCCAGCAGGCGCCGCACGGGCTCGGCCACGCGGTGTGGTGTGCGCGCGACATCGTCGGTGACGAGCCGTTCGCGGTGGTGCTGCCGGATGAACTCGTGCTCAACAGGCCGGGCTGCCTCGCCCAGATGGTCGAGGCCTACAACCATCTCAGGGACAAGGCGAACGTGATCGCGGTGCAGGAGGTGCCCGCGCATCAGACCCATCAATACGGCATCTGCGGCGTCGGCAAGCGCCATGCCCGCGGCAACATGTTCGAGGTCACGAGCATGGTGGAGAAGCCGCCGAAAGGCACCGCGCCGTCCAACTTTTCGATCACCGGCCGCTACATCCTGCAGCCGGAAATCTTCAAGATCCTGGAGAAGCACGAACGCGGCGCCGGCGGCGAGATCCAGCTCACCGACGCCATGATCGGCCTTGCCAAGTCCCAAAGCTTCTACGGCGTCGAGTTCGAGGGCGAGCGGCACGACTGCGGGTCGAAGGCCGGCTTCCTGCGCGCCAACATCGCCTATGGCATGGCCCGCCCCGATCTGCGCGACGGCCTCATCGCCGAGATGAAGAAGTATTTTGAGAAGTGACAGCGGAGGCGCAGGCGCGCTCCTGATGTCATTCCGGGGCTATGCCAACCGGTCCGCGCAAAAGCGCGGCCGGATGACAGGCTCCGCATCGAACCCGGAATCCCGCGCCGTATCGCTTTCTTCTCCCCAACTTCGAGATTCCGGATCGGCGCGTGCCGCGCCGTCCGGAATGACGGTGCAAGAAATCAAGCCGCAGCGGTCCTTCAGGACGGTCCAAAGGACTCGGCACGGAATCTCGACCGGATCACTGTCGAGGGCTCTTGATATTACTACGGCATTGCCGTAGTAATATCATTCGATGCAAACCGTTGTCGAGACGCCGTCCTACCTGGCTGACGCGGAACGGCTGTTCTCCCCGGTAGAACGTGCTGCGATCGTGGATCGCTTGGCCAGTGATCCCACCTGCGGCGTTGTCATCACCGGCGGTCACGGCATTTCGCAAGGTGCGCTTCGGCTTCGGTGCCCGCGGAAAAAGCGGGGGCGCCAGGATTATCCATCTGTTCCACGGTGAAGATATGCCTGTCTTCCTGCTTGCAGTCTTCGCCAAGAACGAGAAGGCCAATCTTTCGGCGGCCGAGCGCAATGTGTTGGGGAAGATGGTCGATGCCATGATCAGGGATCATCGAAGATGACCAGGTCTGCGTTCGAGAAAGTCAAGACCGGCCTGGATGACGCGAAGGCCTATCTTGATGCGTCGGCGGAGAAATCCCACTATCGGATTCACGTTCCCAGCCGTGTGAACGTGAAAAAAATACGCAGCCGGCTTGGATTGTCGCAGGAAAGCTTCGCACAGACCTACGGATTCGCGCTCTCGGCGGTTCGCGACTGGGAGCAGGGCCGACGCCAGCCGGATCGTAGCGCCCGCATCTTGCTCAAGGTCGTTGAAAAGGAGCCGGAGGCGGTCATGCGGGCTTTGGCGAAAACCGCCTAGGCCGCCAGCGACAGCGGCGGCATGGCGCCGAGGTTGCGGCCGGAGGCCTTGGCGGCGTAAGGCGCCTGGTCTGCGACTTTCCAAGAACTTAATTCGGAACAGCGCCGCGCCGACCGGTTAACGACTGGTTGCGAATGGCGGCGTGGCTTAATGGTGGAGAGATGAGCGACTACGATGCGCTGCGCGACCACCTGATGCGCGCAAGGCAGACCGAATTGGTCCTGAGCTTCGATCAGATCGAGGAGATCATCGGCGCCGCGCTGCCGCGTGCGGCCCAGCGCGCGTCGTGGTGGGAAACCCTGCGGAGCCCGCAAGAACGGATGCCGCAGCGCGAGGCCTGCCTCGCCGCCGGCTTCATCGCCACCCGCCTGCCGGACGGCAAGCACGTGCGCTTCACCAGGATGAAGCGGCGGCCGTGAGCTCGTCGGCCGCGGCGTGTGGCGCGGCTGTCCTGCGCCGCCCGTTGCGGAAGCGCGCGATCACCATGTGCACGAAATGCAGCTTGCCTTTCACGGCCGGCGACAGCTCGAACGGATAGGCCTCGCTCTGCCCGACCGAGCGGTTGAGCTCGTTCAGGCTGTCGGCGAGTGGCGTCCAGGACCACAGCAGCGCCTCGAAATCGGATTCGAGATAGGGGTCGGCCAGCGTGTGCCGCGCGCGCTCGCCGAGCGCCAGCGGCAGCGAGGCCGCCGAATCCAGCGTCGAGACGATGTGCAGGAAGTGCGCGAAGGTTTCCGCCCAGTCCTCCCAGGGATGCGAGGTGGCGTATTCGCTGATGAAGCCCTTGGGATCGAAAGTGCGGTCGGCGCGGTCGTGATAGGCCGCGAGTGCGAGCTGGTAGTCGGCGCGCTCATCGCCGAAGACCGCGCGGAACGGGATCGTCCAGTTGCTCTGCGCGACCAGCATGTCCCAGTAGAAATGCCCGACCTCGTGCCGGACATGGCCGAGCAGGGTGCGGTAGCCCTCGCGCAGCGCGATGCGGCGTGCTTCGCGCTCGGCGTCGTCGGCCTCGGCGAGATTGAGCGTGATCAGGCCGTCGGCATGCCCGGTCATGATCGGATGGCCGGCGGTCTCTTCCGACAGAATGTCGAAGGCGAGATGCGGCCCTTGCTCGAGACCTGGCCCCCGCGCGAAGACCGTCGGCAGGCCGAGCCGGTCGAGGTCGTAGAGCAGCCGACGCTTGGCCTGCTCGACCTTCTTCCACAGGATGACGTTGCGCGCCGATCCGAGATCGGGAATAGTGCGCGTCAGCTCGCAGCAGGCGCACAGGGCGCCGCCGTCGCCGGCGATCCAGTTGCACCCGATCAGCGCGCGGTTCGCGCAAGGTGCCGACAAAGCCCGCATCATCGACTGCCGGGGGTCGAACATGAGATCGGTGCCGCATTTGCGGCACCGCTCGCGCTCGAACAGCACGCGTTCCCGGCAGGTCGGGCATCGAAACTGTTTCATCCTGTCTCCGACGGGCGTCTGTAGGGCCGGGCCGAACCGTCCCGGTTTCATTCCGCCGTGCAACATATAATCGCGCTTGTGGCGAAAGGTGCCTCGAGACGGAAAATGTTGCCGACGCCTGCCACGGCGGCAGGAACCTTCTTCATGACCTGCACTTAACGAGGCGTCGCATGGATGGAGGAAGACATGGACGGATTGATCTATCTGATCGGACTCATCGTGGTCGTCATGGCCATTCTGTCGTTTTTCGGCCTGCGCTAGGGTTTTCACGCATGACCATCGAAGCGCCGACCATCGTCGAAGGGCCCGAGGATTCACCCATATCGGTGGATGGCTGGGTCTTGCAGTGGACACCGATCGTGGCGGGCGCGCTGTTCGCCACGGCGCTGTCGTCGATCCTCGTCACCTTTGCGGCCGCTGTCGGGCTGGGCGTGAGCTCGGCCTCGCCGAGCTGGCGCGACGCCTCGGTGGCGCTTTGGCTGCTGTCGGGCCTCTACCTGATCCTGCTGGCGCTGGTGAGCTTTGGCTGTGGCGGCTACATCGCCGGAAGGGCGCGTCTGCCGTATGAGATGGCCGAAACAGGCGAGCCGGAAGAGGTCGAGAAGCGCGACGGGCTTCATGGCCTGTCCTCGTGGGCGCTGGCCATCGTGCTCGGCGCGGCACTTGCAGCGCTGATCGGCACGTCCGCGAGCAAGCCGACGGCCTTGGCGACGCCTGCGGGCGTGACCGAGCCGTCGGTCCTGAGCTATGAGCTCGATCAGTTGTTTCGTGCGCCGCGCCGGGCGGCCAATGGCGACCTCGCGCCACAGCGCGCCGAAGCCGGTCGCATCCTGATGACGTCGTCTGGTCATGACGGCGTGAGCAGCGACGATCGCGCCTATCTGATCCAGATGGTGACGGCGACGACCGGGCTGTCCGGCACCGATGCCGAGCATCGGGTCGACAATGTCATCGCCGATGCGCACAAGGCGATCTCCCGCACCCGTGCCGCCACCATCATCCTGGCCTTCTCGGTGGCGACCGCGCTGCTGCTCGGCGCCGTGGCGGCGTGGACCGGCGCTGCGGCCGGCGGGCGCCATCGCGACGGCATGCCGCTGCCGGGATGGATGTCGCATGCCAACCGCTTTCACACGCGGCGCACGCTGTGGCGGGAGCCGGCGACGCCAAAGGTCTGAAATTTCCTATCTCTTTCCCTAACGAGGCCCGGAGGATCGATTGCGCGCAATCGATCCCCCGGCTTTCTCCGCAAAGGCGAGGGACCTCGCCTGACGCTGCGACCGACCGCATCGAAGCGGCTTGCGCGGGCCGGGCCGGCCATCTAGTTTCCGCCAGCGGGGAACGCAGACTCCCCGTCAGACGGCTCGCCGTCCAAGCTCTGCGCAACGCTCGCTGCGAGTCGAGGGATTGCGCATGGATGAGAAGACGGCCCGTACGATTGCCGCGACAGGCGTCACCGCCAAATCGGAAAATGCAGCCGCGAAACCGGATCTGTTCCAGCTTTATCTGGCCCGCGGCCTGCGTGGCTTCGGCGACGGCTTTGCCATCCTCATCCTGCCCGCCTACATGACCGCGCTCGGCTACGCCCCCGCCCCGATCGGGATCGTTGCCACCGCGTCGTTGCTCGGCACCGCCGTGCTGACGCTCGCGGTCGGCTTGATCGCACCGCGGCACGACCTGCGCACGCTGATGCTTCTCGGTGCGGCCCTGATGGCGGCGACCGGAATCGCGTTCCCGAACGTCGAATATCTCGTGCTGATCGCGGCAGTCGCCTTCATCGGCACCATCAATCCGTCGGCCGGCGATCTCGGCGTGCTGGTGCCGCTGGAGCACGCCATGCTGGCACGCGGCGCGACGAACGAGGAACGCACCCGCGTGTTCGCGCGCTACAGCCTGATCGGTGCATTGTCGGCCGCGGTGGGATCGCTGGCGTCATCGGCGCCCGATGTCCTGATGTCGGCCGGCGTGACCCAGCTCGGCGCGTTCCGCCTGATGTTCTACGCATATGCCCTGCTTGGCCTCGCAAGTGCCGTTCTCTATCGCCGCCTGCCGCATGCCCGCGGCGCGGAGGCGCATCATGCGCCGCTCGGCCGCTCGCGCCGGACCGTCTATGGGCTTGCGGCGCTGTTCAGCATCGATGCTTTTGCCGGCGGCTTCATCGCGCAGTCCCTGCTCCTGCTGTGGCTGTTCGAGCGTTTCGAACTGTCGCTGTCGGCGGCCGGGCTGTTCTTCTTCTGGTCGAGCACGCTCAGCGCCTTCTCCTATCCGGTCGCGGCCCGGATCGCCAGGCGCTTCGGCCTCGTCAACACCATGGTGTTCACGCATATTCCGTCCAGCCTGTTCCTGATCCTGGCGGCGGTGGCGCCGGACCTCCATGTCGCGCTCGGCCTGTTGCTGTTGCGCGCCGGGCTGTCGCAGATGGACGTGCCGACCCGCACCTCCTATGTGATGGCGGTGGTGACGCCGGCCGAGCGGCCGGCAGCCGCGAGCGTCACCGCCGTGCCGCGCAGCCTCGCTTCCGCGATCAGTCCCGCGATCGCCGGACTGCTGCTGACCACGGCGTTTCCGGGATTGCCGCTCATCCTCTGCGGCGCACTGAAGATCGCCTACGACCTCGCGCTGCTGTTCTCGTTCCGCCATGTCAGGCCGCCGGAGGAGGCGAACTGACCGGCCGGGCCCACGGGCCCTGTTCACGACGGGTGACCGGCCTTGCCCCTGTTGTCGATGTCGATGTCGCTGCGCTTCAGGAGATAGTCGAGGCCGCCGACGCGGTACCAGCGATAGCCGTAGCCTTCGACCACCAGCGTGTGCCGGCCCCGCTTGTCCGCTTTGCTGTGGTCCTCGCTCAGGAGATTGATCAGCATCTTGCCGGCATCGCCGGGCAGCCCGACCGGGAACGAGATTTCGCGCGGCCGCTCGTCGAAATTATGTATGAACAGCACCGAATTGTTGCGCCAGTCATAGCGGATGATCAGCACGGCAGGATCGCGCGTCGGAATCACCTTGAAATCGCCCCAGCCGATCTCCGGCACCTCCTTCCGCATCCGCACGATCCGCTCGGTCCAGTTCAGCATCGAGTTCGGGTCGCGCCGCTGCTTCGCGGCGTTGACGTGATCATAGCCGTAGGGCCCCTTGTCGATGACCGGCATGAACGGCTTGTCGCTTTCCGTGAAGCCGGCATGCGGCTCGGTCGACCATTGCATCGGCGTCCGCGCGCAATTGCGCTCCGGCAGGTCGAGATTGTCGCCCATGCCGAGCTCGTCGCCATAGCGCAGCACCGGGGTCCCCGGCAGCGTGCACAGGAGACTGTAGGCGAGCTCGAGCCGGCGGCGGTCGCCGCCCAGCATCGGCGCCAGCCGCCGGCGGATGCCGCGGTCGTAGAGCTGCATGCCCTTGTCGGGACCGAATGCCTTGAACACCGCCTTGCGCTGCGGCTCGGTGAGGCGGCCGAGATCGAGCTCATCATGATTGCGCAGGAACAGGCCCCACTGCGCGGTCGCCGGCCGTGGCCTGGTCGCGTTGAGCGCCTTGGCGAGCGGACGGCTATCGGCGGAAGCCAGCGCATAGAACAGATGCTGATTGACGTGGAAGTTGAACATCATGTGCATGCGGTCGCCGTCGCGGCCGAAATATTCCATGTCGGTGTCGGGCAGCACGTTGGCTTCGGCGAGGATGATGGCGTCGCCCTCACGCCATTGCAGGAATTCGCGGAAGGCGCGCAGCATGTCGTATTGCTCGACCGGCTTCTTCACCTTCGCGCCCTTGGTTGCGATCACGAAGGGGACGGCATCCATGCGGAAGCCGGACACGCCGAGTTGAATCCAGAAGCCCATGATCTTGAGAATCTCCGCCTGCACCATCGGATTCGATGTGTTGAGGTCGGGCTGAAAATCGTAGAAGCGATGGAAGTACCAGGCGCCCGCTTCCTTGTCGTGCGTCCATGTCGATTTCTGCACGCCGGGAAACACCATGCCCTTGCCGGCATTGGCCGGCCGCTTGTCGGCCCAGACATACCAGTCGCGATAGGGCGAATCCTTGGCACTGCGCGCCGACTTGAACCAGGCGTGCTCGTTGGAGGTGTGGTTGACGACGAGGTCGATGATGACGCGGATGCCGCGCTGCCGGCAGCCATGGGTGAACTCGACGAAATCGCCGAGCGTGCCGTAGCGC
>NZ_JAFAVV010000177.1 GCF_019242285.1 Bradyrhizobium sp. | reverse complement strand
GGTCGGCACCGCGCGGAAGGCGTTCGAGGACGGCAACCTGGACCAGGTGCGCGATCTCTATGGAAAGGTCACCTCGGCGGACACCAAGCGGCAGATCCGGGAGTTGATGCCGCTGACCGATGCCAAGGTGCAAAAGGCGGTGCAGGGCGACCCGGCGCTTGGCGCCATCCTGCTGAGCGCCGCCGATCCGGAGGCATTGAAGAAGCTCGACTTAAAAAAGGCATTCGGGCGCAAGAAGGACGACGTGGTCGCGGCGGCGCTGGTCGCGATCGGCGGCAAGAAGTCGGCCGGCGACGAGGCGCCGGTCGACCGGGACACGCAGCGCGACACTGACCTGTTCAACCTGCTGGCCCGGCAGATCAGCAAGGAGACGTGGAACGATTCCGGCAAGGGGATCGGCGAGACCAAGCGGGGGTTGGGGCCGCGCGTCTGCGCCGGGCTCTGGGCGACGGGAGGGTATGACGAGATCTGCGCCCTGATCGAACGCGGCGTGGACACGACCGTCGCCGCTCAGTCCAAAACGGCCGGCGGAATCGGGGTGTACAGCGATTTCGTGCAGCCATTGCAGCACCTGATCCAGGGCGAACTGCGCGACACCGGCAAGCTTGGCACTGCCGAGGCCCGAGGCTGGGACGAAGAGCGGCTGCAGAGGGTCAAAGGGGCGCAGAAAATCTTCACGACCCTCAAGGACCAGCGAAAAGCGGTGACGGTAACGTCCTGGAACGAGGTGACCAATTCGGAGCTGATCGGCGAGTTCAAGAAAAACCCAGGCACGATCTGGGGCTTCGAGGACATCCGCATGCCCTATGTGCAGGCGGCGCACGAGACGGATGCCGGCATCAAGCCGATCCGGATGATGGAGTTGTGGGAGGCGGCGGAGCCGGTTCTCTCCTCTTGGGCCTACGAAGCCTTGCTCAAGGATCCCGACAAAGAGATCAAGAAGGTGGTCGACGCGGCCCTCAAGACCGTGACGAAGGCCATGGACACGAAGGAAAAGTTTGCCGAGGTGAAGCGAGACAAGGACAAGTTCCTTGCCGAATTCGAGAAGGACGCCACGGCTTTCCTCAAAGAGCTGGTTGGGCAGGTGCCGAAGGGGACCTTCGGCCGTGAGGCCCAGGACACCAAGGGCAAGTCTCGGCCGTACGTGGAGGGGCGGACCGACGACCGTGCTCTGATCGGGGTTTCTGACATCTCGGGCATCCACAGCAACAAATTCATGACCAGCTTTGCCTGCAAGGCCGGGCTGTGGTGGGCCAAGCAGGAGAAAAAGCCGGTCTATTACTGCCTGGACGGGATCAAGATGGAGGACGTGACCGACTACAAGAAGGTTAAGAACAAGACGATCGAGACCTTCCTCGCCGATGGCGGCGCCATCCAGAGCAAAGAGCAGCCGCACCGCGAGGTGGTGACCATGAAAGAGATGCGCGAGGTCCTGCGGAACTGGGACGAGCTGAAGAATACGGTGAAGCTCGTCGAGAAAGGCGCGATCCTGAAGGGCGACGAGCTGGAGAAAAAGGTCGCGAAGTGGAAGAGCGACATGGAGGCGGGCAACAAGGACGCCGGGCGAACGCCGGCGCCCCCGCGCGTGCAGCTCACCAAGGAGCTGGCGGCCCTCGATCCCAAGCTGATGGAGCGACTGGACAAGAGCGCGCGCAAGAAGGGGGAAAAGGAGGCCGACATGGATGCGCGGGACATCGCGCGCAAGGCCGGCTACCTGGCGAAGATGGCCAACACCCGGCCAGAATACGCGCTGAAATACTTGATGGCCAAATGCCCCGTGCTGGTGGAATACGAGCTGATTCCGAACAAGCTGCCGGAGGCGGCGGCGAAGTTCGGCAAGCTGGCCGCGACCGATCCGCCACCGAAGAAGTCCGAGCTGGACAAGGCAGGGGCGGCGCTAGTGGCACAGATCAAGGAGTGCCCGCCGGTATTCAGGCAGCCGCTGGCGCAGGCGATGGTGAGCCATCCCCTGCTGGAGTACAACAAAAAGCTGAATAAGGTCGCCGGGAACGCGTAACCACGGCGGCCAGCCGTCGCTGCGGGCCGAGTTTCGACCTCGGCCTAATCGCCGCCGAGCCGCTCCGAGCCTGGCACGAGGCGGTGCGGAACGCGGTGGGCAGCGATATCGACCTGCTGATCGAGCTTCACCGCCGATGCACGCCATCGCCCTCGGCAGGAAGCTGGAGGCGTTCGAGCCGTATTGGCTGGAGGAGCCATGCCAGGTCGAGCACATCGAGGCGATCGCCGAGGTCCGCGCCGCGGTGAACATCCCGATCGTCACGGGCGAGAACGCCTTCACCAAGGCCGCCTTCCGGCCCATCCTGGAAGCCCGCGTCGCCGATATCCTGAACCCCGACGTCTCCAACTGCGGCGGTATCCTTGAGCTGAAGGAGATTGCGTCCATGGCCGAGCCGTTCATGGTGGCGGTCTCGCCCCACAACTACAACTCCACCACGCTGTCCCTCTCGGCGACAGTCCACGCCACCGCGGTGATGCCGAACTTCGTCATCACCGAATACTTCATCCCGTTCGTGGACGTCGGCGACCGCATCTGCCGCAACCAGCTCCGTCCGGTGGACGGGTTCATCCGCCTGCCGGACGGCCCCGGCCTGGGCACCGAAATGGACGAGGCGGCCATCCGCTCCGCGCCCGGCCGGCCGTTCCCGCCGCGCCCCTTGCCCTGGCCGGCCGACGAGGGACCTTGAGCGCGGCCGGCCTGCGGTCGCCGGTCTGCTGCGTCGACCCTTATGACGCAATAATAACGGCCCGGACTTGCGGGTTCCACCAATCCAGAGTTGCGCAACGATTCGGGTCGGCTTGACCTCTTATCGGCCTGACTGCGGTCAGTCCGACTGATTCTAAGCATCTCTGGCCAGCTTATTCATCCTGACTGATTCCAGTCAGGGCGATCGGAGGCTAATCGGCCGTGCCCGCGGCAATCCTCCGCACCGTCGCCGTCGTCGAGTGGCCCGACAGCAGTTCGGCCAGCCATACCCGGCCGCCCCAGCTCTGCATCAGCTCCGCGCCGACGACCCGGTCGAGCGTGTAGTCCGCCCCCTTGACCAGCAGATCCGGCCGCAGCGCCTCCAACGTCTCCTCCGGCGTGTCCTCCTC
>NZ_JAFAVV010000960.1 GCF_019242285.1 Bradyrhizobium sp. | reverse complement strand
ATGGCCGGCATCGTACCCGGCCTTGCGGTCGGCTTCGGCCTGATGACCTACTGCTATTTCTTCGGACCGCTCGGGGTGCGGCGCGAGCGGGCACCGTTTCGCGAGGTTGCGCTCGCGTTCCGGCAGGCCTCGCTGCCGATGATGATTCCGGTCATTCTCCTCGGCGGCATTCTCACCGGATGGTTCACGCCGACGGAGGCCGGCGTCGTGGCCGTGCTCTGGATCATCGTGGTCATCATTCCGGCGCTCAACCCCCGGCATTTTGCGCGCCTGCCCTTCGACTTCTGCCTCGCGGGGCTGATCTTCTCGCTGCCCCTGATCACGATCGGAGCCGCCAACGCCTTCGGCTGGATGCTGGCGTACCTGCGCGGCGCGAGCTTCATTGCCGAGTGGATCGTGAGCGTTGCCGGCAACGACCCGCACCTGATCATGCTGCTGCTGGTGGCGCTGTTCACGGTCATCGGCGACTTCATCGAGCCCGTGCCGACCATCATAATCTTCATGCCCCTGGTCAACTTGCTCACCCAGGCGGGCGGGATCAACCCGGTGCACATGGGCGTGGTGCTGATCGTCACGCTCGCATTCGGTCTGATCACGCCACCCTACGGCCTGGTGCTGCTGATGGCCTCGAAATTCGTGGGCGTGCGCTTCTCCCAGGCGCTGCGCGCCGCGCTGCCGATCTACGTGGTGTTTCTCCTCACCATCACCTTCACGATCTACTTCCCGAGCGTCGTGCTGTGGCTGCCCAAGCACGTGATTCCGCAATCGGTCGGCTGCTTCAAATCTCCCTCGGGGCCGGGCTATATCTGCCCGAATTGAACGTCGCGCTACTTGCTCTTGCTCGTGAACTTCTTCACCGCGGTCCGGAATTCCTCCGTGTGCATGCAATCGATGATGGCGTCGCGCTCGGCCTCGAGCTGCTCCTCGATCGACGAGACCGGTGCGCGCTGGATCAGCGCCTTGGTGGCGGCGAGGCCGGCAGGCGTGTTCTGCGCCAGCCGCAACGCGAGCTCGCGCGTTGCGGCCTTCAACTCGGCGGCGGGAGCGACTTTCGCGACCAGCCCCCAGTCACAGGCCTGTTGCGCGCCAAAACTGTCCTCGGCGAGATAGATCTGCAGCGCACGCCGCCCGCCCACGGCGGCGACCACGCCGACGGTGCCGCCGCCGTCGGGCGAGACGCCGAGTTTGGCGTAGGCCGGCGTAAAGCGGGCGTCCTCGGCGGCGATGCAGAGGTCGGCGACGAAAGCGAGCGACAAGCCGGCGCCGGCGGCCGATCCGTGGACGCTTGCCAGCACCACCTTGGGCATCCGCCGCAAGGCCGCGATGAAGGCGTGATAATGCTGCAGGAGCTCGCCGACCACGGGCGCAATGGTGTCGTTGGCCGCGGCCGCGCCGATGGTCTGCAGGTCGCCGCCGCCGCAGAAGGCGCGGCCTTCGCCCTGGATGACCAGCACCCGGACCTGCTCATTGGCCTCGACCTCGGCAGCGAGCTGCTCCAGCCTCCGCGCGATGGCGAGATTGATCGAATTGAAGGCCGCCGGACGGTTGAGCGTGATGGTGGCGACCGGACCATCGATTGCGAGCAGGGCGGGATCGTCGGGCGTGCTGGTGGACATCTGAGAAATCCCCGGTCTTGCAAGCAGCAGTGGGCATTTAAGCGCGGAAAGGAAGGGTGGCAATCCCCTGAGCAGGCTGCAGGATGCGCGGGGTATGCTGGTGCGATCGTTCCTGTGGGCCGGAATCGACGCCACCCTCCATGACCTGGGCAACGGGCTCCATTGCTTCGCCAAATTTTCCGGAGCAATGGACTATCCTGCGGGAAAATCCTTCGCTAATACGGCTCGCCTTCGAGGAAGTGTTGCGATTTGAGGCGCCGGTGCAGACGTCCTTCCGCACGATCATCAGAGATGTCGAAGTCGCCGGGACGAGGCCCGGTGAAGGAGAAAAGGTGTTGCCGTTTCTGGCCGCCGCCAATCGCGTCGGGGCATTCGAACGGACGGCCGAGCCGGGGCAGCGGCTCAACAACACCTTGCGCGGGCTGGACGGCCTGCGGCTTCGCATCGTGGCGGCCTAACCGATGGTGGACGGAGCGGTCGTCATCGTCGGTGCGGGCCATGCCGGTTTCCAGGTCGCGACCTCGCTGCGCCAGCTCGGCTTCAAGGGCCGCGTTTGTCTCCTCAACGACGAGCCGCATCTGCCGTATCAGCGGCCGCCTTTGTCCAAGGCGTATCTGAAGGGGAATGCGGGCCCCGACAGCCTGATGTTCCGACCGCAGAAATTCTATGCGGATCAGACCATCGAGCTGATCGCCGCACATGCGGTCAAGATCGATCGTGCAGCGCGCAAGCTGATGCTCGCCTCGGGCGCTACGCTCGACTACGGCCATCTGGTGCTCGCGACCGGCGCGCGCAACCGGCTGCTCGACATTCCGAACGCGAACCT
Source organism: Bradyrhizobium sp. (assembly GCF_019242285.1). Lineage (GTDB taxonomy): Bacteria > Pseudomonadota > Alphaproteobacteria > Rhizobiales > Xanthobacteraceae > Bradyrhizobium. Next base: position 5,080 of record NZ_JAFAVV010000960.1, on the reverse strand, counting down.
GCCCAACGTGCGCTACCTTCGCATCCTCGACGACAGCGAGGATCTGCGTCGGCGCATCGCGTCCTGCAAACGCGTCGTCGTCATCGGTGCGGGCTTCATCGGGCTGGAATTTGCCGCGACCGCGCGGATCAAGGGCCTCGAGGTCGACGTGCTGGAACTCGCCGGGCGGGTGATGGCGCGCGCGGTGACGGTTGAGATTTCGGAGTATTTTCAGGCCCGCCACGCCGCTTCCGGCGTGCGCATCCATCTCGGCGTGATGGCGACCGCGATCGAGGCCGATGGCGACGAGGTGACCGGCGTCAGCCTCAGCGACGGCCGGCATATCCCCTCTGACCTCGTCGTGGTCGGCGTCGGCGTGCTCCCCAATGTCGAGCTCGCCGCTGAGGCGGGACTGCCGACCGCGTCGGGCATCATCGTCGACCAGCACCTCGTGACCGCCGATCCCCTGATCTCCGCGATCGGCGACTGCGCGCTGTTCGAGAGCCCGCGCTTCGGCGGCTCGCTGCGGCTGGAGTCGGTGCAGAACGCCACCGATCACGCCCGCTGCGTCGCGGCGCGCCTGACCGGCGACGACAAGCCCTATGATGGTCAGCCCTGGTTCTGGAGCGACCAGGGCGACGACAAGCTCCAGATCGCCGGCCTGACCACGGGCTATGATCGTGTCGTGCTGCGCGGCGATGTCGCGCAGAAGGCGTTCTCGGCGTTCTGTTACCACGGCGACCGGCTGCTTGGGATCGAGTCGGTCAACCGGGCCGGCGACCACATGTTCGGGCGACGCCTGTTCAGTGCAGGCGGCTCGATCACACCGGAGCAGGCCGCCGATCCGGGCTTCGATCTGAAGAAGGCTCTGGCGTAGAGCATCGTCCGCGCCGCCTTCACACCCTGACCTCGAACTCCCGCTTCACGGCCTCGATGTCGGCGAGCGTCGGCAATCCCGCCTCGTTGCCGAGCCGCTGGATCTTGTAGGTCGAGGCAGCGCGGGCGAACTCGAAATGATCGGCCCAGCTCCTGCCGGGATGGGCGAGATAGGAGAACACATAGGCGCCGTGGAACACGTCGCCGGCGCCATTGGTGTCGATGACGCGCTCGCGCGGGATCGGCAGGGCCGGCAGCGAATGGACCGTGCCGGTCTCGTCGTACCAGAGCAGCCCCTTCTCGCCCATGGTGATGCCGCCGACGCGGCAGCCGCGCTCCTTGAGATAGGCGATCATGTTCTGTGGTGTCAGATCCATCTGCTCGCAGAGCCGCTCGGCGACGATGGCGACGTCGATGTATTCGAGCAGCTCGTGGGTGTTGGTGCGCAGGCCACCGCCATCGAGCGAGGTCAGTATGCCCGATTCGCGACACAGCCTGGCATAATGGATAGCAGCGTCCGGCTGGTGACCATCGACATGCAGTGCCCGGCAGTTGCCGAGGTTGAGCAGCGGGAAGGGATGGATGTGCTTGTCGTCGCGGCAGCGCACAATCGCGCGCTTGCCATCCTTCGGCATGATGAATGACAGCGAGGAGGCGTTGACCTTTCGCGGGTGCACCGAGATGGCGTATTTCGCGCACATGTCCTGGAACATGCGCCCCAGCCAGTCATTGGCCACGGTGGCGATCATGTCCGGCACGATTCCGAGCTTGGCGCAGCAGAACGCCGCCGTGACCGCGTTGCCCCCGAACGAGACCGCATAGGCTTCCGCGACATGTTTTTCATCGCCGGTCGGCAGGTGGTCGGTAATGAAGGTGACGTCGATGTAGGTCTGTCCGATGAAGAGGGCCTGCATAGGCATAAGGCTTTCCGTGCGCTCGTGGGGTGGTCCGGGCCCCGGCAGTTTAGACTAGCACCGGTGTTTCCCGGTCATCGCTGAAATAATTCGCAAAACTCATGCCACAATCGCTTGAGAACAGCTCGCGGCGGGACTACCACCCGCCCCGGGCTGTGGCCGGGCTGGAATGGCCGACTCGGGGGTCCAAGGCAATGAGAAGCGGAGGGATTTGATGACCGTTTATTCCGGTCCAGTGTTCGACATGGCGGTGGATCAGTTCAATGTGATCGCCGATCATCTCGAGATCCCCTGCGACGAGCGTGAGCGTATCCTGCAGCCGAAGCGCGCCATCACGGTATCGTGCCCGATTCACCGCGATGACGGCACGATCTCCGTGTTCGAGGGCTACCGCGTGCAGCACCTGCTGACGATGGGGCCGACCAAGGGCGGCACACGATTCGCGCCGACGGTCGATATCGGCGAGGTGGCGGCGCTCGCGATCTGGATGAGCTGGAAATGCGCGCTGGTCGGGCTGCCCTATGGCGGCGCCAAGGGCGGGGTGAATGTCGACGTTTCCCAGATATCGAAGCGCGAGCTCGAGGCGCTGTCGCGGCGCTACATGCAGGAGATGATTCCCTTCGTCGGGCCGCGCACCGACGTGATGGCGCCGGACATGGGCACCAACGAGCAGGTGATGGCCTGGTTCATGGATACCTATTCGATGTATCAGGGCCAGACCGTGACCGAGATCGTGACCGGCAAGCCGGTGTTTTCCGGTGGCACGCTCGGCCGCCGCGAGGCGACCGGGCGCGGCGTGGCGCATCTGGCGAGGCGCGTGATGGACGTGCTCGGAATCAAGCCGGTCGGGGCGACCGCGGTGATTCAAGGATTCGGCAATGTCGGCTCCTACGCGGCGCTGGTTCTGCATCAACTGGGGTTGAAGGTGATCGCGGTCAGCGATCACACCGGCGCGCTCCATGACGCGAAAGGCCTGGATATCCCCGCCTTGATGAAACATGCCTCCACTCACGGCAGCATCGCCGGCTTCTCGAACGAGCTGACATTCGATCCGGCCGAGGTTCTCACGCTGGCCTGCGACGTGCTGGTGCCGGCGGCGCTGGAACGGACCATCGACGGCGGCGTCGCCGAGAACCTCAAATGCAGGGTGCTGGCGGAAGGCGCCAATGGCCCGACCACGCCGGAGGCCGACCGCGTCCTGGAAAAGCGCAAGGAGATTTTCCTGATCCCCGACATTCTCTGCAATTCCGGCGGCGTCGTCGTCAGCTATTTCGAATGGGTGCAGGATCTGCAGCAGCTTTTCTGGGAAGAGGAAGAGGTGATGCGGCGGGAATATCAGATCCTCGATCGCGCGTTCGACCACATGCTGGCGCGGTCCAGGGCCGACCGGATTCCGCACCGCACCGCCGCGATGGCCATCGGCGTCGAGAAGGTCCGCGCGGCGAAAGCCACGCGCGGACTATTTCCATGATTTCGGGCCTCGACCACATCGTCGTCTTGATCGAGGACATCAGGGTGGCCGAGGCCACCTACCAGACCTTGCTCGGCCGCTCGCCATCCTGGCGCAATTCGGGCGAGGGCGCCGACCGCGTGCTGTTCACGCTCGACAATGTGACGCTGGAGCTGATGGCACCCGCCGGATTCAGCGTCCCGGCGGACCGCATCCGCAAGGTGATCAAGCTCTGGGGTGAGGGCCTGGCCAGCATCTGCTTTCGTGTCACCGACGTCGCCAAGATGCAGCGCCGGCTCGAGCGGCTGGCGCTGAAGCCGGACGCCGTTGCCGAGGTCGAGAGCCAGGATTCCGTCTCGGGCGCCCTGCTGCACTGGAAGCGCACCCGCGCTGCGGCCGAGCTCACCCGCGGCGTGCGGATGTTCTTCCTGGAACTCACCGAGCAGCGTCCGCCGTCGGCGCCGACTACGACGACGCCCGTGCTCGGGCTCGACCATGTCGTGATCTCGACCGAGGACCCCGAGCGTGCCGCAGCTCTCTACGGCGCGCGACTCGGCCTCGACATGGCGCTCGACCGCACGCACCAGGAATGGGGGCAATTGATGTTCTTCCGCTGCGGCGATCTCATCGTCGAGGTGGTGCGCCGGCCGGTCGCGGGTGGCGATCAGGACCATGACAAGCTCTGGGGATTGAGCTGGCGGGTCGCCGACATCGAGGCCGTGCGCACGCGCCTGTTGTCCGCGGGCGTCGAGGTCACCGAAGTGCGCGCCGGCCGCAAGCCCGGCACGCGGGTGATGAGCGTGCGCAACGGGACCTGCGGTATCCATACCTTGATGCTCGAGCGGTTGCCGCGCGCGGCGTGATGCCCGACCATCCCTCGCGTCCGGGAAGGCGCCTCGGCGCCGGGGACAAATTGTCGAGCGCGTGTTAAACCGGCGCACAGGGGTGGTTGCCGAGCGAGTGATTTGGCCAAGGCGAAGCGAAGTTTGAGATGGCAGCGCGATCCCGAGGGGATGCGCAACCGGATTCTGGAGGCGGCCAAGCAGGAGTTCGCCGCCCACGGCCTTGCCGGCGCCCGTGTCGACCGGATCGCGGCCAAGGCCGGCGCCAACAAGCGCATGCTGTACTACCATGTCGGCAAGAAGGACGACCTCTACCTCGCCGTGCTGGAGGGCGCCTACGAGAAGATCCGCGCCGAGGAACGCGGGCTCGACCTCGAGCATCTCGATCCACCCCAGGCGATCCGGCGCCTGATCGACTTCACCTGGAACTATTTCCTGCGCAACCCCGAATTCCTGGCGCTGCTCAACACCGAAAATCTCGCCCGCGCCAGGCATCTGAAGCGATCGACCAAGGTCAAATCGATGCATTCGCCGTTCGTCGAGATGATCCGCACCGTGGTGCAGCGCGGCGTCGAGAGCGGCGACTTCCAGGCCTCCGTCGATCCTGTGCAACTCTACATTTCCATCGCGGCGCTGAGCTTCTTCTATCTCTCCAACAGCGCGACCTTGAGCGTGATCTTCGGCCGCGACCTCCTGAAGCAGGACGCCAAGGACGAGCGGCTGGAGCACATGATCGCGCTGGTGCTGGCGGCGCTGACGGGCAAGTCTTCCGCGGTGTTCGGTCGGCATCCGGCGGAGCCCGTGCGCACTCCCGCCCATCAGACCGTCTGACCGTTCGCGCCCGAGAAGGTCACGAGCCATCCCTGCCTTTCGATTCGAATTTCACGGCCTATGGGGACACGCGTCCACGGTCTCGCGGCGCAATCCGCCCGAGTTGTGCGTCAGCCATGGCGCCCCGAAACACCAGAGGGCGCAGGGAAGGCCGGGTGCCGTTCGCACCCATGGCCCGCCTGCAACAA
>NZ_JAFAVV010000828.1 GCF_019242285.1 Bradyrhizobium sp. | reverse complement strand
ATCTCGCCATGAGGGAGGCTCGGACGCGCATCGATCAGGCCATGCGGGCTCTCGGCGAGCGCGGGCCGGTATGGTGGGACGATGGCGTGCCGGACCTCAGCGGGCGGCAGATCGAGGCGACGCCCTACGCCGACTGGTGGCATTCGCGCGGCGGCAGCTGAGGCCGCCTCATTCGAGCAGGTTGTCGCGCAGGCGCTCGACCGCTGCGCCGTCGATGCCGAGTTCCTCGGCGAGATAAGACTCTATGCTGCCGTGGCGCTCGGTGACTGCATCGAGCATGGTTTCGATATACTCGGGATAGGCTCGCGTCATCGGCAGCCAGCTCTCGCGCGGGGAATTGGCATCCAGCCCGTAGCGCGGGTTGCGGCAGAGCAGGTCGAACAGCGGCTCGGCGTAGCGATCGCTCAGGACATATTCGCCGATCACGGTATTGCGCGGTACGCCAAGCGCCGAGAGGACGAGGGCGGCGGCGATGCCGGTGCGGTCCTTGCCCGCCGCACAATTGAACAACAGCGGCAACTCACCTTGGACCAGCCGTGCAAACAGCTCGGCGAAGCCGGCGCGCTGCTCTTCGTGCAGCGTCCGATAGAGCGAGATCATCCGCTGGCGAACCGCTTGGGCATCGCCGGTGGTCAGCGTAGCCAGGCTGCCCTCGCTATGATCGTAATCCTGCGCGATCATCCGAACTTTGGCCGGGTCGTGCCAGCTGGTCGGATGTCGCGTCCTCTCGCTTGTCGTTCGCAGGTCGCAGATGCAGACGATGCCCAATCCAGTCAGCCGCTTGACATCCGCTTCGGTGAGATCGGCCATGGTACCGGAGCGGTAGAGGAGGCGGTGCCGGACGCGGCGGCCGTCACCTGTTTCATAGCCGCCAAGGTCGCGGAAATTATGGCCTCGCTGTAGCGGGAGGAACGGATCGGGGGGATAGCTCACGGGGTGCGCTCTGCGGCTTTGAGGTCGGCTGGCGCCGGTTCGTCTGCCAGGGCCGGTTGCGTGCTGCCGGCGATTCCGGGGGCTTCGAGAAGCGCGCTTGTTTCGATCATATCTAGAGCGCGCCGCGCCGCGACATAGCGTCGCGCCTGAGCGATCCAGGGGTCGGCCAAGCGATGGTCGCTAAGCCGCGCTATCTCGACCAGCGCGCCGTCAACATGGCCGATGTCGAGCTGCGCCTGCGCGCGGCGAACCCTATCCTCCGGGAGCTGTGACGGCGCGTCGGCGCGGCGGACGACGAACAGCGAGGCGAGAGCGCGGCGAGTCGATAGCCACCAGTTTTCACCGCCCCCCCCGCCGGCCAGCTGCGGCGCGATGCGCGCAAGCCCGTCCTGAAGTTCGTCGAGCGTGATTGGCTGGCGCGCGACGGTGATGATGGTGGCGACCGCTTGCGGTTCGCTGGAGCCAAAGCGGTCGCGCAGCAGGGCTTCGATGACCCCGAGAGCGACCCCGCGATCCAGCGCGCGGCGAGCCGCCATCGCGATGAGCAATCCTTCGGAGCGGCCGGCATTGCCCGAGGCGGCGCGGGTGCGGGTGTCGATCGTCTCGACCCGCGCCTCGATCCGGCCAAGCCGCTCGGCAAGGAGGGACACCTCTCCGGAAGCGGCCGGAGGTGCGATCATCAATGGTGGGATCGGGGTTGACGGGTGGATCTTAGCCGGGTTCAGCGGACGTCCCCAGCTGTCGAAGACGATCAAACCCATTCGCGATGCGCCCCAACCGGCTGCAATGATGCCGGCGAAAAAGGCCAGGGTGACGATGAGCAGCGTTCGCCTGAAGCCGGCGAAACGCGATCCGCTGTCATAGTCGTCGTAGCTCGCCATCAATGCCCCTCGTCACGATGCCTGATCGCACATGGTGAGCGCCGCCGCCAGCAGCGCCTCATCGGTGGGCAGCTCCGCCAAGGCGACCGCCTGCCAGCCGGTACCGGCGCTGGGGCGGCCCTGGCGCTGATCGCGGCCAGCAGAATCGTCCCTCGCGCCAGTCCGGCGGCATCGCTCAAGCCGGCGAACAGCGCGGCCGCTCGCGGTGAATGCAGCAGCACGACGGCGCCGTGACGGAGCGCATCGACCGCGGCCACCGGCAGATCGCGGCACGCATCAGCGGCATAGACCGGACAGGCAGTCACCTGCACGCTGCCACGCAGCGGGCGGTGCTCGCGACCGCACAGGTGGAGCATCCGTCGGACGCCAGCGGCGGCCGCTGCCTGCGCAAGCGCCGCGCCGTCGCCCTGTCCGACGTGCCGCACGGTGAGTCCAGCGGAGGCAGCGGCACGCGCCGTGGCGTCGCCGACGACGAATGCCGGGAGCGCGCGGTATCGGGCGAGTTCGGGTCCGGCATGGATCGCGGCATTGGCGCTGGTCAGCGCCAGCGCGTCGAA
>NZ_JAFAVV010000822.1 GCF_019242285.1 Bradyrhizobium sp. | reverse complement strand
GCGATGAAGGGGCCCCACTCGGTCTCCTGGAAGATGAAGGTGAAGGCGTCGAGCGGCCTGGTCGATCCCATCCAGGCGAACATGTTGGCGCGCAGGTCGACCTCGGGCTGAAAGTGGCCGAGATGTTTTTCACGAAAGCGGCTGTTGATACCGTCCGCCAGGATGACGAGATCGGAACCGGCCAACTGCGCCTCGTCGACGATTTCGCGTTCGAAATGCAGGGAAACGCCGAGCTCGCGCGCCCGCTCCTGCAGGATCATCAGCAGCGTGCGGCGCGAGCAGCCGCAGAATCCGTTGCCGCCGATCCGGTGCACCGTGCCCCTGAAATGCACGGCGATATCGTCCCAGTAGGCGAACTCCTGCGTGATGCGACGATAGCTCGGCGGATCGTATTTCTCGAAATTGTCGAGCGTCGCGTCGGAAAACACCACCCCGAACCCGAACGTGTCGTCGGCACGGTTTCGCTCATAAACAGTGATGTTCGCAGTCGGCCGCTGCTTCTTGAGCAGGATCGCAGCGTAGAGGCCGGCCGGACCGCCCCCGATGATCGCGATTTTCATGAGCGCCTCCGCGCCACTGTCGACCCAATTATTTTAAACCTAAAATATCTGCTGGCAAGTCCCCCTGCCGGCGCGGTCGGCGGAACTCAGTTGCCCTGAAATACCGGCTTAGCTTTGCCGGAGAACGCCTCGAATGCGCGAACGAAATCGGCGGTCGTCATGCACAAGGCCTGCGCCACCGCTTCCGCCTCGATCGCCTCCTCGACCGACATCGCCCATTCCATCGCCAGCATCCGTTTGGTCATGGTGTTGGCGAAAGTCGGCCCCTCGGCCACTTGGCGCGCCAGCGACTGGGCTTCCCTCAATACCGCATCCGGCGCAACCAGGCGGCTGAAGAAGCCCCAGCGCTCCCCCTCCTCGGCGGTCATGAAGCGGCCGGTATAAAGCAGCTCGGACGCGCGCGACTGACCGATGATGCGCGGCAGGATCGCGCAGGCGCCCATGTCGCAGCCGGCGAGACCCACCTTGTTGAACAGGAATGCGACCTTGGCGCCGGCTGCGCCGAGCCGCATGTCGGACGCCATGGCAATGATCGCCCCCGCTCCGGCGCAGATGCCCTCGACCGCCGCGACGATGGGCTGCGGGCAGGCGCGCATGGCCTTGACGAGATCGCCGGTCATGCGGGTAAACGCCGTCAAGCCCTTGGTGTCCATCTGCACCAACGGCCCGATGATCTCGAACACATCTCCGCCGGAGGAAAAGTTGCCGCCGGCACCGGTCACCACCACCGATTTGACGGAGTCATCGAACGCACACGCTCGGAAGAAATCAGTCAACTCACGGTAGCCGTCGAAGGTCAGCGGGTTCTTCCGTTCAGGACGATTGAGCGTCACCGTGGCGACGCCGTCCGCCACCGAAAGCAGAAAATGCTGCGGCACGAATTCCGCGAGAGGCAACGTGACGGGATTGGCCGGTCTGCTCATCGTATCTCCCTCGATCTGTCGTTACTTCGTTTCGAACTGCTCAAATTTCGCCGCCCGCCACCACAATTGCCTGTCCGGTGATCGCGCTCGCCCCCTCGCCGCAGAGCCAAAGCACGGTATCGGCAACTTCCTGGGGCGTAACGAGCCGCTGCTGCGGGTTTTGCGCAGCAAGCTCCGCCACCGCCTGGTCGCGGGTTCGGCCGGTCTTCTTCATGATGACATCGATGCTGCCGGCAATCAGATCGGTATCGGTGAACCCTGGACATACTGCGTTGACGGTGATGCGCGTCGACGCCAGTTCCAGCGCCAGGGAGCGAACCAGACCGACGACTGCATGTTTGCTGGCGGTATAGGCGGTGACATAGGGGTAGCCCTTGAGGCCGGCGGTCGACGCAATTGCGACAATACGGCCGTAGGGGCGCCCCTTGATCGATGGTAAAGCCGCCTGGATCGCATGAACGACGCCCATGAAATTGAGGTCCATCAGGCGGCGGAACAGCGCTGCGTCGGATTTGGCGAACGGTGCCGAATCCACGAGGCCCGCATTGGCGATGAGAATATCGATCGGCTGCCGTTTCGCGGCAGCCGCAATCGCGGCGTCGACCGCGGCCTGATCCGCGACATCAACGACATCGGCAAAATGCGCGGCACCAGCGGTGACGGCCTCATCCAGCGTGGCACGATTGCGGCCTAGCACCGTGACCGTCGCGCCCGAGCGCGCAAGCGTCGCCGCAATCGCCCGGCCGATGCCACGACCGCCGCCGGTGACCACCACATGCGGGGGACGGGACAGTCCGGACATGCGCAAGGGCTCCGAATGAGTTCACCTATATGGATGGCCTTTGCGTATATTTTATACTTCAAACTTTTGCAAGGAAGGGGGCGTCCTGCTAGCATCGGCTCTCCATTGACCGGAGGATCGGCGTGTCGGCTCTTGCGCCAGTGACGACAACGGATGGCCGCTTCGGCTACGAGCAAGCCGGCGATATCGCTGCGAGGCCCTTGATGTTCCTGCACGGGATCGGCGGTGCCGCGCGCGGATGGCGCGATCAACTCGCATTCTTTGGCGAACGCTATCACGCGGTTGCGTGGGACATGCCCGGCTATGGCCGCTCGGCGCCGCTCGCAAAGGTCAACATTGCAACATTGGCCGATGCCTTGCAGGATTTTCTCACCGCGATCGGAGCGGTCAGGCCGATCCTGGTTGGGCATTCGATCGGCGGCATGATCGTGCAGCAATGGCTGGTGAAGTACCCGGAGGCGGCTGCGGCAGTCGTTCTGGCGCAGACCAGTCCGGCTTTTGGCAAGCCTGATGGCGACTGGCAGACATCCTTCATCGACGCGCGTCTGGGTCCGCTCGATCGCGGCGAGACCATGCAAGCGTTGGCGCCGATGCTCGTCAAGGAGCTCGTCGGCGACGATCCCGATCCTCGCGGCATGGAAATGGCCCGGGAATGCATGGCGAGCGTGCCTGAAGCCAGCTATCGCGCCATGATGCTGGCCCTGCTCGGCTTCGATCGACGAGAGGCGTTGAAGGATATCAAGGTGCCGACCCTGGTGTTATCCGGATCAAAGGACAAGAACGCACCGGCACCAATGATGGCCAAGATGGCGAGTTACATTCCAGCGGCGACCTACGTCGAGCTTGAAGGCGCCGGTCATCTCGTCAACCTGGAGCGTCCGAAGATCTTCAATGCCGCGTTGGACCGGTTCCTCAACACCAACGTGGCTGCAACGGAAGTGACAAGCTAGATGACAGTACGTGTCAATCATGGCGCAAGCGGCGCGGAGAAGGCCACGCTCGATGCGCCAATGTTCGATCCTGCCGCTTTCCGGCTTGACGACGAACAGGCCGCAACCATCGCGCAGGCACGTGAGCTCGGCCAAACGCTGTTCGCCGCACGGGCCTCGACGTATGATCGCGATGCAATCTTCCCGACAGAGAACTATCGAGACATGCATCGGGCCGGCCTCCTCGGCATCTCGATCCCGAGGAAGCATGGCGGGCTCGGCGCCGGCTATCAGACCTATGCGCTCGCCGCGGCCGAGATCGGCCGGTATTGTGGCGCCACGGCCCTGACCTGGAACATGCACGTCTGCTCGACGCTGTGGACCGGGCCGCTCGCCGACGATCTCGAGATGGACTCCGCCACGCGTGCCGAGCACGACCGCCGCCGCGCCGTCCATTACAAGCGCATCGTCGAGGACGGTGCAATCTATTCCCAGCCCTTTTCAGAAGGAGGCGCCGCGGCAGCCGGTGGAGCGGCGTTCGGGACGGAAGCACGGCCCGTTAAGGGCGGCTGGATCGTCACCGGCAAGAAGATCTTCGCCTCGCTATCTGGTCATGCCGACTATTATGGCGTTCTCTGCACCGAGATCGCGGAAGGCGAGAAGGCTTCGCGCCGCAACACGCTCTATCTGGCGATTCCGGCCAAGGCACCAGGTGTCTCGGTCGTGGGCGACTGGGACCCGCTCGGGATGCGCGGCACGGTATCACGCACCCTGTTGTTCAAGGACGTCTTTGTGGAAGAAGATGCTGCGCTGATGCCGCGCGGCGTCTATTTCCAGGCCGCCCAGCGCTGGCCGCACATGTTCCTCACATTGTCACCAAGCTACATGGGACTGGCACAGGCGGCCTCTGATTTCACCGTACGCTACCTGCGGGGGGAGATACCGGGAACGCCCCCCGTCAAGCGACGGATGTATCCGACCAAGCAGATCGCGGTCGCGCAGATGCAGATCAAGCTCGAACAGATCAAGGCGATCTGGTTTCAGGCGGTCAGCGAGGCACGCGCCAATCCGAGCAAGGAGCAGGTCCTGCGTGCCTATGCTGCACAATTTTCTGTGATGGAGGGCGCCAACGAGCTTGCGACCCTGGCGATCCGCACCTGCGGCGGCCAGGCCATGCTGAAATCGCTGCGGCTGGAACGGATCTACCGGGACAGCCGCTGCGGCTCCTTGATGCTGCCCTGGACCGCCGAGCTCTGCCTCGATCGCATCGGTCGTGAGGCGCTCTATGAGCCGGGCGAGACGGACGACTGACGGTGGACCTCAGCAGCCTGATCGCGCGCAATGCCGCCTTTGCTCCCCACAAGCCGGCGATCCATTTTGCGGGTGAAACATGGAGCTATCGAGCCTTCTACGCCCGTATCGGGGAGGCCGCACGAAGTTTGAAATCCGAGCTCGGTGTGGGCCGAGGTGACCGGGTGGCCATCCTCAGCCTCAATCGGCCCGACTACCTGGTGCTGCTCTACGCCTGCGCGCGACTAGGCGCGATGCTGGTACCACTGAACTGGCGACTCGCGCCGCCCGAGCAGATATTCATCCTGTCCGACGCTGCAGCCAAAGTGCTGGTGCTCGAAGAAGGTCTTTCCGGCCTTATCCCCGCCTTGAGCGAGAGCTTGCCCGACACGTCGATCGTCGGCCTTGACTTTGCTCCGCCGAACGGAAGTTCGCTCGATGCGCTCTTGGCGCGCGGGCGGGGTTGCGGCCACAATCCTCATATCGACCTCTCCTGCCCGCTCCTGATCGTCTATACGTCCGGCACGACCGGCAGGCCCAAGGGCGCGGTGCTTCGACAGGAGGCCCTGCTATGGAACGCCGTGATGAGCCAGCACATGCATGGGCTCACCTCAGATGATCATGTCCTGGCCGTACTGCCGTTCTTTCACGTCGGCGGACTCAACATCCAGACCACGCCGGCGCTCCAGCTCGGCGCGACCGTAACCATCCATCCGCGATTTGCGCCGGAAGCAACGCTCGCGGCGATCGAACAGGATCGGCCGACCTTGACGGTGCTGGTACCCACGACCATTCAAGCGGTGACGGATCATCCAGTCTGGCAGACGACCGACCTGTCAGCGTTGAAGGCCGTCTCGACCGGATCGACGATCGTGCCGCAACCGCTCATCGACCGGATCGTTGCACGCGGCGTGCCGGTGCTCCAAGTCTACGGTTCGACCGAAACCTGTCCGATCGCGGTCTATACGCGGCTTGGTGGTGATCTCGCACGCGAGGGATCGACCGGCCTCCCCGGTCTGTGTTGCGAAGCCGATGTCGTCGACGAGGCCGGCAAGGAGGTGCCGCCGGAAGCGTCAGGCGAGATCGTGGTGCGCGGCCCCAACGTGTTCTACGAATACTGGGGCAACGAAACGGCGACACGCGAAGCGCTGCATGACGGCTGGTATCGCACCGGCGATTTGGGCCACCGAGATGCCGACGGCTACTTCTGGGTCCAGGACCGCAAGAAGAACCTGATCATTTCCGGCGGTGAAAACATCTATCCTGCCGAGGTCGAGCGTGTCCTGATGGAGCATGACGACGTCAGTGAATGCGCCGTCATCGGCCGACCGGACCCTCGTTGGGACGAGGTGCCCGTCGCGTATGTCATCAGGCGGTCTGGTGGTTCAGTCGATGCAGAGGGCTTGAAAGCACATGCGCAACGGCAATTGGCGCGGTTCAAGGTGCCGCGCGAGATCGTCTTTGTCGACGATCTGCCGCGAACGGCGCTGGGTAAGGTGCAGCATTTCATGGTGAAGCGGCTCGATGCGGCAGTTCAGGACGGAGAAGCGCCTTGACGATCGCGGTGCTGGGCGGCGGCACGGCTCTTTCGCAGCCGCCGGCGACTTTGCGCTTCAAGGCCACGACGTCCGACTATGGCGGCGCGACGTTGGCCAGGTGCGTGCACATCTCGCGGCCGGTTCGCGGATTGTCGTCAAGGATATCAATGGCCGGCACGACGTGAAGCTGGCGCTGGTGCCCACAGACATCGCCGATGCCATCCACGATACCGAATTGATCCTGTGCCCGACGCCGGCGTTTGCCCAGGCAGACATCGCGCGGCTCCTTGCACCGCATTTGCGCGAAGAACAGGTCGTCTTCCTGCCGCCGGCCACGTTCGGCTCGACGATCTTTGCAGTGGCGGCGCGCGACGTCGGCAACCCTGCGAGGACCCATTTTGCCGAAACCGGACGAGATCCGGCAGATACTGGCGGGCCTTGCACGGTTCGGCTTGATGCAGGACTCGAACATCGAGACAATCATCAAGCGCATATCCATTCTTCCATCGAGCGACCTAGCTGCTGGCTTAGCGACTGCAGACCTGCTGTTTGAGGTTGTGCCGGAGGTGGTCGGGCTCAAGCGCGAGCTGCTGGCCGCGGCTTCGGAACTCACCTGTCCTGATACCATTATCGCCTCGACAACGTCCAGGATCCTGGTCGACGACCCCTCCAGCGCCGTTGAGCGGCCTCAGCGGTTTCTGCGCCGGCTTCCTCGACTATTCTGGCCTTGATATCGAGGCATACCGGGAAAAGCGCCTCGCCGCGCTGACCGATATGCTTCGGCATTTCGGACTGGCGCATCCTCCGATGATCTGAAGATCACCCGAAGACATCCTGCAGCACGCCTTCGCGCACTGCAGCGACACCGTCGAGCTCGATGGTCGTGCCCATCATGGGCAGATCGAAATGGCCGGCGGTGTAGCGGCCGGCAAACTCGTTGGCGCCGGTCGAGAAAAGGAAATTTCCGGATACTGCGCGCAGCTCGGTGCCATTAGTGTCGCGCTGATCGTACATCGATAGCGCCTCATAACGGGCACCAGGGTTCATGCCAAATCCGACATGCGACACGGCATACGCCTCGCGGTCGCCCCATGAGGCGAGATACGCCCGCATCATTGCCGCGTCAGCGCCCTCACCTTCCAGATCGATCACGTAGTCGTTCTGAATGGTCATCTTGACCGGTGATGCGAGGTAGCGCTTGAAGGTGAGGTTGACGTCGCCTGCCGCCATCACCAGCGTGCCGTTGACACTACGGCTCCGGGGGAAGCTGACGACGATACCGCCTGGCCAGTGTGCCAGCGTTCCCGGCCTGTCGGTCCAGCCCCAGACGCCCACTGTCGAGGCACCCATCATGTCGACGTCCAGGTCAGTGCCGACTTTTGACGTCACACGCATCCGCTTCGCGCCGCGCAGCATCTTGGCCGCTGCGCGGACGCGCTTCTCGAGAGCCGGATCGGGGACCATGCGCTCCAGCGCTTCCGGATGTTCATTGGAAATCACGAGAATTCGCGCGCCGGCCTTCAGGATTTCCGGCGTCTCCGCGGCATGCATGAGCCCCTCGATCGTGCAGTCGACAATGAAGCCAGCCTGCTGTAGCGCCGTCACCACCGGCCCGATCCGCTGGATCGCTTCGCTGGCGCCAGTCGAACGCACGGGCACCCGATGCCGGTTGCGCGTCGTCGGCACGACGATGTGAAACGGCCTCGCTCCCATCCGCAACAGCGCCAGCTCGGCCAGATGCACGTTCAGTGCACGCGACTGCGTTTCCGACAAGATCGCGGACGTATCGCCCGCCTTGACTGCACATCGCTCGAAAATTTCGCAGAACGCGTCGATCCATTTTGCCTCAATACGATCCGCCAGCATGCCTTATTCTCCGCTTCCGATCCCTGTCAGACTTCCGGAAATCCGCGCAACAAATAGGACCGTGCCGCCTGCAGCAGACCGTTCAGGATCAGCCCGAGCAGCGAGATCGTGATCAGCGGCACGAACATGTCGACCGCCTGGAACGTGCGCGCTGCCGTGACCAGGACATGGCCCAGGCCGTCAGTCGACGTGATCATTTCGGCCAGGAATACCACAATACAGGAAATGACCAGCCCGATACGGCATCCCGTCAGGATCGAAGGAGCGGCCGCAGGCAACACCACTTTGAACAGGATTTGCCGAGGTGGCGTACCTGCCGCCATCGCAGACCAGATGAGTTTCTGTTCAACCGTCGATGCCCCATAATAGGTGGACAGTAGGATCGGAAATAACGCATCGGCGGCGACGAGAACGACTTTCGATTCATGGCCGAAGCCCAACAGCAGGAGGAGCGCCGGATACAGCGCGACTTTGGGCAGGGGCGCCAACACCCTTACGATCGGACGCATCAGCGCGTTCACCGCCGGACTGGCAGCCGCTGCAAGGCCGAGCCCAACGCCGAGAACCACAGCGATCGCAAAACCCGCAAACAACCGAAACACAGTCGCCGCAATCGCCTGCTGAAATGCCCCCGACGTCAGTTGGTGCACCATGCGTTCGAATACGAGACCCGGCGGCGGCAACAACGTCGGCGGCGCATAACCGAACGATACCAGCGCCTGCCACAGTCCGATCAGCAACGCGATCGGTATCGCCCCGATCAGACCATCGATGGTGAATCGACGCGCACTCACGAGAAGCTCAGGGGAACATCGAATTGAGGCTCGGACCAGCTCACTAGCCGCTGCCGCATACTCTCGAAAGCGACATCCAATGCAATTCCCATCGCCCCGATGATGATGATCATGGCGAACACCGTATCGTACTGCCCCATGTCGAGGGCGTTGAACAGGATGTTTCCCGCACCAGACTGACGGGCGATCATTTCGCTGGTAACCATGGTAATCAGCGCCAATACAAGCCCCGTGCGGCAGCCGGTGAGTATTTCGGGCAGCGACGCTGGCAATACAATACGTATCATGCGTTCTACTGACGAAAGTCCCATTGCGGCGCCGGACCAGAGCATCTTCTCCTCAACCGCCTTGGCACCCTCGAAGCTGTGATAGATCACGGGCAGACTGACGCCGAGAAAGATCACCAGCGTTTTGGAGAGATCGCCGACGCCGAGCCAGAGCATAATGATCGGCATCAACGCTGCCTTGGGAACCGGATAGATCACCATCAAAAGCGGATTGCAGAAGGAAGCCACACTGGCGCTCCTCCCCATCAACAGGCCCAGCGGGATCGAAAACGCGACTGCCGCGAGGAAGCCGACAGCCATTCGCCGCAGCGATGCGAGAATGTTGATCAGCGCTTCCTTGTCACCGAGGATAGACGGAATCGCTCGCATTGCTTCGAGCGCGGTGGGGAAACTGTCGCTGTTCAGCGCAAGCGCCGCGATCTGCCAGAGTGCGAGCAGGCCCATGCAAGCCAGGACGGGCGCCAACCGCGCGGCGACGGATTTCCCGGTCAGCATCGCAGTTCATCTTCGTCGGGTTCGTCGAACATGCGTTCGATGTTGACGACATATTTCTGGTAACGCGGATCGAGCAGCAGCTCGGTTCGGCGTCGTGGACGTGGCAAATCAATATCAACCACCTGCCTGACGCGGCCCGGCGAACGCGTCATCATCACGACCTTGTCCGAAAGGAAGACTGCCTCATCGACCGAATGTGTGACGAACAACACGGTCTTGCGGTCGCGCTCCCAGATCTTCAGCAGATCGTTCTGCAGCCTAGTCCGCGTATGGGCGTCGAGCGCGCCAAAGGGTTCGTCCATCAGGAGCACTTCCGGATGATAGGCCAGCGTCCGCGCCAGCGCGACACGCTGCTTCATTCCCCCCGAAAGCTCCTTGGGATAGAAATGCTCGAAACCCTTCAGACCCACCATGTCGAGCAGGGCCCGGCTTTGCGCTTCGGCCTCGGCCGGTCTCACACCCTGCTGGCGCAGGCCGTACATCACATTGCCGAGTACGCTCTTCCAGGGGAAAAGCGCAAACTCCTGGAAAACCGGCCCGCGGTCGGGACCGGGCCCGGCGATCGTCTTGCCCTTCATTTTCGCAGTGCCCATTGTCGGCTGGACAAAACCGCCAACAATATAGAGCAGCGTGGACTTGCCGCATCCAGAGGGACCCAGAATAGAAACGAACGCACCATCCTCGATGGCCAGCGAGATGTCCGACAGCGCCAGATGATCCTTGCGGGACGACGTACGAAATACCTGAGAGACGCGGTCGATCTCGATCATGGCGGGTGCCGACTTCGACGCAGGCGTACGCTCCAGCGGAGCCTCTGATCGCGACCCCGCCGCCGTCATCCCTGCATCTCTTGCCAGCCGCTGCGCATTAGCCACTGCTACCCTTCCCGGCATCGGAGGTCAAACTGCGCGTCGCGAAAAGCAACTCACCATGAGCGATGAACCGGCCCCGGCAGCATGCGGCTCAATCGAACCAAGGCCACTCCGCGGGCCCCTCATGGGTAACTGCGCCACCCGGTGCCTGACCCACTAATCGTGCATATTTTGCGAGCGCACCTGCCCGATGTCGGGGCGGCCGGGGGATCCATGCCTCGCGGCGCTGCGCGAGTTCTTGGTCGCCGATCAATAGATCCATACGGCGCGCGGCTGCATCGATCTGGATACGATCGCCGTCGCGCAGCAGAGCCAATGGTCCACCAACAAAAGACTCAGGCGAGACATAACCAATACACATTCCACGCGTTGCGCCGGAAAAACGTCCGTCCGTGATGAGGGCGACCTTCTCTCCCATGCCTTGGCCATAGATCAGTGCCGTGACACCGAGCATTTCGCGCATCCCAGGACCGCCAACGGGCCCCTCATTGCGGATGACCAGAACTTCGCCAGTTCGATAGTCGCGTTCGCGGACTGCCCGAACACACGATTCTTCGTCTTCGAAGACGCGGGCCACGCCTTTGAACACCAGGCTCTTCAGGCCGGCCACCTTGATCACCGCGCCATCCGGACAGAGATTGCCCTTCAGCACCGCTACGCCTCCATCGGGCATGATTGGAGCGCGCGGGCTGAAGATGACTTCGCCATCTGGCTCATTGGCGTTGCCGTATTCCTCGGCAATCGTCCGCCCGGTGATGGTCGGACAGGAACCATCAACATGACCGCTTTCGAGGAGTGCGCGGATCACCACGGCAGTGCCGCCGATGTCGTGAACATCCTTCGCCGTATATTTTCCGCCCGGCCGCAGGTTTCCGATCAGCGGCGTGCGCGCGAAGACTTCGCCGACGTCGTCGATGGTAAAAGGAATTCCGGCCTCATTGGCAATCGCGGGCAGATGCAGCGCGGCGTTGGTGGACCCGCCGGTCGCGGCGACGATCGCAGCAGCGTTTTCCAGTGATTTGCGGGTCACGACGTCGCGCGGCAGCGGACCGCCACGTTCCAGCATCTCCATGACCAACCTTCCCGCCCGACGCGCAACCTGCGCTCGCTCGGCATAGACACCAGGAATCATCGAGACGTTCGGCATGGTCAGGCCCAAGGCCTCGGATACCATCGCCATGGTATTGGCGGTGAACTGCCCGGCGCAGGCTCCGCTCGTCGGCAGGCAGGTCAGTTCGATGGCTTTGAGGGTCGCCTCGTCGATCTCGCCGGTCATGAAGCTGCCGACGGCCTCGTAGGAGTCGAGCACTGTGAGAGTCTTGCCGTTGAGCCGACCGGGCAGCGCGCTGCCACCGTAGATGAAGATAGACGGCACGTTGCACCGGACCATTCCCATCATTACGCCGGGCAAGGTCTTGTCGCAACCGCCGAAGCCGATCAAGGCGTCATACGCGAGCCCGTGGACGACGGCTTCGATCGAGTCGGCGATCAATTCGCGCGAGAACAGGGAGAATTTCATCCCCTCATGGTTCATGCTGATCCCATCCGACACGGAAACAGTCGCGAACTCCCGTGGCGTGCCACCGGCCTCCGCTATTCCTGTCTTGGCGGCCTCAACCTGAAAGTCGTGTGTCATGTTGCAGGGCGTCTGCTCGCCCTTCATGCTGACGACCCCGATCATGGGCCGGGCGAGTGCCACGTCGTCCAGCCCCATCGCGCGCATGAAAGCGCGGTGCGGCGCACGGTCGAGACCATCGATCGTCACCCGTGATCGCCGTTTCTTCATCGATACGACACCTACGATGCCTCGTGTCCGGCTCTCAATTCTTCCCGCCGAAGTCTCGTCACTGGAGAGGTGCGACAATGGTCGGATGCTTGAATTGCGCAACGTTCAATTTCGGCAGCATTCCCGTATCGGCATAGATGTCGAGCATTTTCTGAATCGCCGGGAAATTTGGTGCCGCACCCGGATCACGACCGAAATCGTTGTCCTTGAGCAGATAGGTGTCGAGCACCGGAACCGGCGCCTTCAGCACTTCGGAAACGACTTTCAGTGTCTCCTCGCGATTGGCAAGCGCCTTCTTCATGCCGGAGGTGATGTCGCGCACGTAAGTCTTTACCAATTCGGGATTTTTGTCGACGAAGTCGGCCCGACAGGCCTCCAGGATATGAACGATGTTCGGCATCGCCTCCGACAGCGAAAACAACTTGCGGATGCCGCCCTTGGCCTCGGCGCGTGCGGCAAAAGGCTGGTTCATGTTGACGGCATCCACCCGCCCCTGGCGAAGCGCATCCTCGGAAACGGCAAAACCGACCTCAACCAACTTGATGTCTTTCGCGGGATCGACGCCGTTTTGTTTCAGCAGCATATTGAACGGGCCCTGGGTGCCGCCGCCAATCACGGAGATACCGATCGTCTTGCCTTTGAGGTCCGCGATGGCCTTGATCGCCGAGTCGTCCTTGACCGCCCAGTAAACCGAAAAGCCGCCGGGCTTCT
>NZ_JAFAVV010000526.1 GCF_019242285.1 Bradyrhizobium sp. | reverse complement strand
ACAATCTGTTTGGCGACATGCTGTCCGATATCGCGGCGATGCTGACCGGATCGCTCGGCATGCTGCCGTCGGCCTCGCTCGGCGACGTCGATCCGCGCACCAAACGCAGCAAGGCGCTGTATGAGCCCGTGCACGGCTCGGCGCCGGATATCGCGGGCAAGGGCGCGGCCAATCCGATCGCGATGATCGCCTCGTTCGCGATGGCGCTGCGCTATTCCTTCGACATGGGCCCGCTTGCCGACAAGGTCGAGGCCGCGATCGCCGCCGTGCTGGCCAAGGGCCTGCGCACCGCGGACATCAGGTCCGAAGGCACTACGGCGGTCTCGACCACCGGGATGGGCGAGGCGATTTTGAAGGAGCTCGACGCGCTGCACGCGTGATGGCGTGCGGCTCGTAGCCCGGATGAGCGCAGCGATATCCGGGTCCTCCGCTCGTCGACCCGCAGGTCGCTGGCGCTCATGCGGGCTGCGCGCTCAACGCAAAATGGCCGGGACGAGTCCGGCCATGGTGACGTCCCCGTTCGGTCTACCCGAACCGAATCCGAATCAATAATGCGACGGGTAGAACTCCTCCGGGATCGGGTAGCCGGTCGGATAGCCGCCCATGTCGGAGGGCGGATTCATCGGGTGACGGTCGATCGTGCGGTTGCCGTTCGAGCGCGCGAAGGTCGGCAGGCCGTACTCCGACGGGAAGGCATAGTCCTGGAACTTGCGGTCGCCCGGCAGCACCTCGGTACCGGCGTCGAGCCAGGAACGCTTGCTGATATAAAGGCGGGTGCGGCCCTGCTGCACGACGACATTGGGGCCGCCGGGACCATAGGTCACACGGCCGCGCTTGTCGTAGGTCATGGACTCGGCGCTGGCCGCGCTGACGAGACTGGCGGCAATCACCGCGCCTGCTGCCAAAAGCGCCAGTCGGTTCACGGCAGCGAATTTCGAGGTCATTCTCAGGTCCTTGTGCGCGGTCGCAGCCGCCATTTACGGTTTGCCGCGCACAATATGCGCTGCGACCATGGCGCCACAAGGTCAATTGGGCCACACCGTCCAGGATAATGCAGCGTTTCGCGGAAAAGTTGCATGGAAACCAGCGGCTTGGCACCGCTGTTTGGCCGGCCGGCCTACAGGCTGCCGCGCAGCTGCGGCTCGTCGGCGGCGGTGACCCAGTCCGCGGGCCTGCCGGCGCAGTCGGTGCCGCCGGGCTCGGCGCGGGCGAACAACGGCGCCAGTTTCGGCTCGTTGCCGGCGCCGAGCAGGACCAGGCGGTCGAGCATGCAACCGATCGCCGCGCGTTGCGCGGCTGGGCCGTCACCGCGGCAGGACCAGCCCGACATCTGCAGATGCGGCTCGGCGACGCGCTTGACGAAACCGAGACAGGCGGCCGGCGGCTCGGTCGCGTCCGGGCGGGCGACCAGCTCCACCGGGCCGAACTTGCTGTCGACGAGGCCGGCCGCCTCCAGCCGCGGCGGCACGACGCGCATCCGCGCCGCGAGGCTGGCTTCGATCGGCCGGGCCGGATTGAATTCCCGGCCGGGCCGGTAGATTTCGAGCTCGGCGACCGGCTGGTCGTCGCTGCCGGTCCAGCGCAGCACGTCCTTGCGGCCGCCCATCGCGTGGCGCAGCGCGGTGTAGGTGATCGACCCGTTGGGCTGGTTGACCGCGAAGGCGGGGCGGCTGTCACCAGCCACGCTCCAGCCGATTTGCGCCGCGGGCGCGGCGATCATGAGTCGCAGCCGGTCCCAGCCATGGATGGTGAAGATGGCAAGCAGCGCCAGCGTCCCCACATAGAGGAAGATTCGCGCCACCGTGGCACAGAGCTCGTCGGCGAAGCTCGTCAGTGCGGGATGGATAGGGGTGCGGAAAGGGTCGGCCGGGTTGGCCCAGAGCAGGGACATCGAAAGTTTGACCCACCATGGTAACGTTGTGTTGACCGCGTTTCTCGCATAGAAGCGCTGCCGCTTCCCTTTCCCCGGTAGGGGCGGGCAAGCATTTTTCTTCGGAGAGTGAATGATGGGTTACAAAGTCGCAGTGGTCGGCGCGACCGGCAATGTCGGACGGGAAATGCTCGGGATTCTCGACGAGCGCAAGTTCCCCGCCGATGAGGTCGTGGCGCTGGCGTCCCGCCGCAGCGTCGGCGTCGAGGTGTCCTATGGCGACCGCACCCTGAAGGTCAAAGCGCTGGAGCATTACGACTTCTCCGACGTCGACATCTGCCTGATGTCGGCGGGCGGCGCGGTGTCGAAGGAATGGTCGCCGAAGATCGGCGCCGCCGGCGCGGTCGTGATCGACAATTCGTCGGCCTGGCGGATGGACCCGGACGTGCCGCTGATCGTGCCCGAGGTCAATGCCGATGCGGCGGTCGGCTTCGCCAAGAAGAACATCATCGCCAACCCGAACTGCTCGACCGCGCAGCTCGTGGTGGCGCTGAAGCCGCTGCACGACAGGGCCGTCATCAAGCGCGTGGTGGTGGCGACCTATCAGTCGGTGTCGGGTGCCGGCAAGGACGCGATGGACGAACTGTTCTCGCAGACCAAGGCGGTCTACACCAACGACGAGCTGGTCGCGAAGAACTTCCCGACGCGGATCGCCTTCAACGTCATCCCCCACATCGACGTCTTCATGGAGGATGGCTATACGAAGGAAGAGTGGAAGATGATGGCGGAGACCAAGAAGATCCTCGATCCCAAGATCAGGCTCTCCGCCACCTGCG